>CAIRSA010000137.1 GCA_903881085.1 uncultured Acidobacteriia bacterium | reverse complement strand
TTTGCCCCGGCGATACAACCCGCAATACGAACTCACCCATTGGGTGACCATTCGGATTCCCGCAACATCTTACAAATGAAGCGGATTGCCGCAATACAAAGACTCAACTGCTTTTTTAAGGATAACGCCACAAACTCAGTCCCCCGAACGACCTTCGGATGTCGAGAGCGCGGGAACCAGAACCCCAATTTCGGCGCAGAGAGGCACAAGCCGGTGCCGCTGATTGCTGAAGCAGGTTTGTTGGAGGAGTGGTTTCAGCTAAGCCTGCGTCGGCAATTGGCGACGTTTAGCCGCGGGCCGCAATGGATGCCGAGTCAAAGCTGGCTGTACGCTGGAAGAGAGATCAACTTATTGAACGGCGATGGTGATGCCGGCCGGACTGTCGATCTTGCCGGCGCGCACCACAATTGGGACGGCTGCACCCACCGGCGCATTTTGCGGCACGCGGACATTGACTTGAAAGAGCCCTGCAACCAGGCCGGGCGCACCACCGCTATAAACGACCGGCGCATCCACCCCGCCGATACTCACTGAAACCGTGTTGACTGGAGCAGGAAGAGGCACGGAGGCTAGCTTCCCATCGATGCCTGCTGGATCCGTAACTCCTTCACCCGTGGCAAAGATTTGAATGATGGTGTCGCGCGCGGCCGGGTTGGCAGCCGAGTTGAGAGAGGAGTCCTGATTCAATACGGCGCCAGGGCCGGCACCGGACGAATCCAGGGCGAAGATCGCTGGCGATGCTGACGCCACGTTCAAGACGATTGCGTTGGAGGTTGCGCCCTGGTATTCGACGGTCATGTTCGTACTGGTCTTGCCTGTGACCGAGTACGGAACGATGGCGCTGGTCTGGGTCGCCGAGGAGTAAATGATCGGCGACGGTACGCCATCGAACAACACGCGTGTGGCGCCTAATAAGTTCGTTATACTTGTGCCGGCTTCATTGAGTTGCATGGTCGCCAATGTAGAGGACCCGATGAACGCGCCGTAGATGGTGATGATCTCGCCTGGCGCCACCGCACCCGCCTTGAAACTAGCCGCGTTCACCACTCCATTTGCAAAGACAACGGGCACCGGCCCCGCCTGGGTGATCGTAAACGTCTGACTGCCGATCTGAATTGTGCCCACTCTTGAGGCGCCCGTCAAATTTGCGTTCACCGAGTAACTGATTGTGCCCTGCCCGCTGATAGAGGTGGCGCCAGAAGTGATCGAAATCCAAGATGCGTTTGAGGCCGCCGTCCAACTGCACGCGCTGTTTACTCCAATCTTTCCACTCGATGTGCCTGCCGCGACATTGGTGTTGGGCGGGTTGAAGAATATGTCGCAGAGATTGGCCGTCTGAATCACGCTGAAGGTTGCATCCATTACCGCGATGTGACCGGTCCGCGCCGCTGTAGCTGTGTTTGTTTGGACGCTGTAGCCTATCGTTCCGGTTCCTGTGCCGCTTGCACCGGACGTGACTATTAACCAGGGAACATCGCTTACCGCAGTGCGTGTACAAGTGTTCAAGGTTGATGTCACAGTGAAGGTGTCCGTGGTTGCCTGATTTAGGACTGTTTTCGACGCCGGCGAAACAGTAAAGCTGCATGCTGAATCGCCAAGCTGATGGATAGTATATACAGATGGCGTGCTGATGCCCGCCATACTGATGACAATGGTCGCATTCCGGGCGGAATTAGCGAGATTGGAATCGACCTTGTAACTGACCGTCCCTCTGCCTGTGCCCGTGCTGCCACCGCTGATGGTTAAATACGTTTGGTTTGCAACGGCATTCCATGGGCAAGTTGAGAAATTTGGATTCACTGCGATGGATCCCGTGCCGCCGTTGACCGGGACATTTGGCGCGGGATTCGGCTGCAGCGCGTAAGTGCACAGTATGCCATCCTGCGTGACCGTAAACGTTGCGCCTGCGATGTAGATATGGCCAATCCTCGCCGGCCCCGTCAGGTTCTGCGCGACCGAGAATTGAAAGCTTCCAATGCCCCGCGAGTCGGGCTCCCAGCCTGATGTGATCGAGATCCAGGAGTCGGTGGTCGTTGCGGGCCGCAAGCAGTTCCCAAGGACGTTAACGGTGATGATACGGTTGACGGAGGTACCTGCAATGGGAGCAATGTAAGAGTACGAAGAAAGAGTAACAGAGGCGCAGGTTTGAGCAAGCCCCGCTGTGCTTACGGCGAGCATCATCAACAGAAGGCGCATACGAACCTACCCACGAGTATATGCTATTGAATCTCGGGAAGCGCATACCGGGAAATTAGGGCTGCCAGACATGCAATGATATTGCGCAATCGATAGCTTAAGCCGCAAATGCAGGGTTTCTGCAGTGGGTGGGTGTTCCCAGGGGTTGTTGAATAACTCTTGGAGTCTGGACTCCAGGAATCTTCAACGGGAGGATTGGTATCGATAAGTCTTTGGGGAAATGGTCGGGCTGCCGGGATTCGAACCCGGGACCTCTTGCACCCCAAGCAAAAAATATCAATCACTTACGAGTACCTGCCTGTGATAACACAAGACTTCCACCGGCACGATTTGGACGCCAAATGGACGCCAGAACGCGGAAATTGGCGTTTTGGACTCCCCGTGGACTCCGCCGTCTGGCTTGCGAGGCCCTTCTTCGGGTAGTATGCTGATGATTTGGAACCTTGAAAATGCGAAACGATAACAGGGTCGATCTGTTCGTGGTTGGTGCCGACTTCTACACTGGAGCCACCCGCAATGGACGCCTTGAAGATGGCTGGTGCGATTTCACGACGTTGGTGGAGGAGCCTGTGGCCAAGGGCTATTTTGGCCGACTGCTCGGTACCACTTGGTATCTGACCGACCAGGTGTCTACCGAATCCCTCCGGTCGTTTGAAGAGCACAAGAGGCAGAGCATGTGGCTCAGTCGCCAGGGATCGGGAGTAGCCCTTATCATTGTCGACGGCGCTAAATATGCGACGAGGCCGCCGGGCGTGCTGTCCCCAGGAGTCAAGTTTCGTTGCAAGAGAGAAGATGACGTTGTACGCGTACTTAAGCAGCGGGAGGATCTTGCTGAGAATGCAATGGTGATCTCTGCGGACGGTGAAGTGGGATCGCCGCTCCTGTCATTTCTGCACGAAAAATACGATCCCAGACTGGTCACCCTCGTTCCGCCCGGCCTGGAGATACACGACAAGGGCAGTGTTCGGATCGCCCGGCAGCATCTGGAACAGGCCCGGTTAAAGCACGACCCTCAGGTTCCTTGGAATGCTTATCTGGAGTCGAAAGAACGGGGAAAGCTCGCCGGGATTTGGTATGAACGTGCACAGGGCGAATTCGGTAATTTAATTAAAGGATTTGTGCAATCCGTCCCGACGGTGGAGGTGCCTTCCCTTCGGCAGTCCAACGTTCTTTCAGACTTATCGCTCGGTCACCGGGTAGGCGAGCGAGTTGCCGACATTCTGAAGACCTGGAAAGAAGACGACAGGCGTCTGGCACATGACCGGGATTGCATCGACTTTATAGGCCGGAAACTCATCGCGCACGCTGCAGACGCGATACTCGCGGAAGGCGTGCAGCAGTGCCCGCCATCGACAGCTGATGCTGAGCAACCTGAACCTGAGGGACTACATTGCGATTTTCAACGCAAGTACCGTAGGTTACCCAGGGAAGTTCAGAATAAGATTTGCGAGATGGTTGACACGCTTAGGTTGGATCCACATTTGGGTTGGCCGCAAGTAAAAGGGCTCATAACCAGTCGTCACCAAATCAAGGAATTGAGGTTTGATGCAGCCGATGGGGTTTGGCGCGTCGCCTTCGCATTCGCTAACGGCAAGGCTATTCTCTTAGCGGCAGACGACAAGTCCGGTCAGAGCGAGAAGAAGTTCTATGCTCGGCTGATTGAGAAGGCCGACAGGCGCTTCGAAACTCACCTGGCGAGCCTCTCTGGGCGGAAACATTAAAATAAAAGGGAATATTGATGGACGAATCGCTGTGGCTGGATCGTTGCGCGTCCAAAGCGTGTGAGAGCCCTGATCCGAGGACGAAGGTCGGCTGCGTTATTGTCGGCCCGGATGGAATGGTTCGATGCGAAGCGTGTAATACATTCCCTGTCGGCGTAGATGGCATCCCCGAGCGGGCACAGCCTCCCTTGAAATACATCTGGATCGAACACGCAGAGCGGAATGCGATCTATCTGGCAGCGCGGCGGGGCATCTCGACGGAAGGATGCACGATGATTGTTGAATTGACACCGTGTGCCGATTGTGCACGAGCGATCATACAGGCGGGCGTAGTTCACGTCGTTATAAACAAGAGGCGCTCCGCTGAATATTGCAGCGTTCGCTACTCAGGCGAGCATCTTACGGCACTGGCGATGTTGGCTGAGGCGGGGGTCGCCGTCCGCTTCGCTAATCCGAGCGTTGTGACGGACAAAGTGGAAGATCCGTAATAGAAAGGGAGTGAGTCGGAACTCGCGGAACAAAGAGAAGACTCAACAGCCCGCTGCCGTTCACCAGTCTCTCGGGTCTGAGTCCGGGACTTCGAGCTTTCCTGTTCTGTAAAGGCTGAGGTAGTGAGGCCCATGACGCGGACCCACATTGTATGCGGGAGGCGGAAAAGCAGCCGCCAGTTGCGCGGTAAGCTGCTCGGCCGTCAGGCTTGGGTCTGAATGAATCAGCCAGGCAGCTAATTGGCGCTGGCCTACGCCTCGCGACTCGATGTGCGGCGGCT
The DNA here is from genome assembly GCA_903881085.1 of uncultured Acidobacteriia bacterium. Taxonomy (GTDB): domain Bacteria; phylum Acidobacteriota; class Terriglobia; order Bryobacterales; family Bryobacteraceae; genus CAIRSA01. The sequence goes on along the minus strand of CAIRSA010000137.1, from coordinate 15,408 downwards.
GTCGGAATGTAGTGCCTCCGTCGAGAGTAGTGCGGATGATATCCGCCGCCCATTGAATATACTCGTTCAATCCTTTCTTCCCCCACGATGCTGGATGGGGAATGGCTGCAACCGGTACCACGAGATCTCCGATGCAGGATTTAAATGGCGCACTACCGGAAATTCGACGGCTGGCGAGGTAGTCGCGTGCCCGGGCTCCGACGGCGACAACAATGCGCGGTTGCACTTGTCTCGCGACTCGATCGAGATAGCGATCCGCACAAAGGCTGCCGGAGCGTGGCAATGCATTCCCATCTCTGGTCGCGCAAAGAAATAGCTCAGTGACAGCCGCCACGGAAGAAAACGGGCGACCTGGAAAGGCCTGTTCGGCGATTGCGACGTGAAGATCATAATGGCGGCCTGGGTCGCCAAGTCGCAGGTAGGACCGACCGCGCCAGACATCCTGTGCGAGCAGGTCGAACGAATCTGGCAGCGGCATTATCTCTTCGTACAGGTCTTGGTTTGTATTGCTGATTCGCGGATTGGTGCCGATGAAAAGGAGGGGAACGGCAGAAGAACTACCGATCACAGGGGGAAACTTCGAGAGGGGCAGGTCCGGGCGCAAACGAGAAAAACCGAAGCCCAAACTCGCGCAAGCTTCGCAACCAAAGACATCGGCGCGAAGGAGTTTTGGATCATCGTCCATGAGATCGCTAGTATAGCAAAAGACCAGAGCCGAACCTCTTAGCCAGCGTTACCCGGGAGTCGCATTCTGGACTCCAGAATGCGCGTCTGGAGGGTTTCCCTGGCTGTTAGTCTAAGAAGGAATTTGGTAGCGCTGCCGGGATTCGAACCCGGGGCCTCTTGCACCCCAAGCAATTCGGATCGCTAAAGGTACTCAACTCTATTCCTCATCTCTTCGGCCGATAAGACCGCGTGAATTAGCACAAGGCGCCGGAGTACCTCCCCGATGGTGCGCGATACCGGATTGTAGTGTGCGATTCCAGAATGAGAGACGCCCTCCCGATGCAGGCGAAGAAAGTCAATGTCCTGGGTGACTATGACACGTCCCGCAACATTCGCGAAAGCAAGGTGATCCTCATCCGAAGCGCCAACTAGACCTGCTGCTACTGTGGTGGTTGTATCAATACCGCGAGTGCGAAGGGCATTCGCGAGCGAAGTGGGAACATGCTCATCCAAATGAAAGCGAACGGTCACCGGTCAGGACGCCTCTTTCAGAGGCTCTCGACCGAGCTTCGCATCCAATAGAGAAGGATTGTTGTGTCGAAACTCTTCGACATAATCGCGATCCGCTCGCAAGTCGTCCTGGATCTCCTGCACATGGTCGAAATAATAAGCGAGCGCAGTGTAAACGTCGCTAACCGTGATCGTCGGAATCTGCGATACAATCTCGTCCGGCGTCATGCCCTGGTGTTCATGCCAAATGACAATGTCTTGCACTCGCACGCGGTGTCCGGCGATGCGCGGTTTTCCGCCGCTGACTCCCGGAGTCTTTACGATTCGCCCACTAGAGGAGTTGTCCACACTGTTTCTCCTGGTGTCCAAGTTGGACGCCAAATGGACTCCAGTCTGTGCTATTACGCCAACTACTGGCTGTAAGTCTTTGAGGAGTTTGGTCGGGCTGCCGGGATTCGAACCCGGGACCTCTTGCACCCCAAGCAAGCGCGCTAGCCAGGCTGCGCCACAGCCCGATAATACTTAACTACTTTACCATACGGGGCTCGGCTGCGTCTAAAAAAAACGGCGAGGCGGCTGAGATTACAAGGTAATCGGATACGGTACTCTGAACTCGAGGAGTATTTCGAAATGGAGCCGTTCGATTATCACCTGTTTGTTTGCGATCAGCGCAAGCCCGATGGCGTACCCTGTTGCTCAGCAAGAGGCGCCGCAAAAGTGATCGATGCACTGCGCCGGGAAGTGAACGCGCGTGGGCTGGAAGACGAGGTCCAGATCACAGTTTGCGGTTCACTGGGGCTGTGCGAACACGGCCCAAGCATGATCGTCTATCCCGAAGGCATCTGGTATTCGGGCGTGCAGCCGGAAGACGTGGCTGAGGTGGTTCAATCGCACTTCGAGCAGGGCATTCCCGTGGAGCGGTTGATCCGCACCGATCCGGCCGCGCTGCGTGCGGAGATCCTGACCGATCGTGCGCGAATGCTCCAGGGATTGCGTGCCCGCGACGCCGCCGGCATGCTTCCTGACGAACTGAACGATTCGATTCGCGGCTATCAGGAGAGCCGCGTCATGCTGACGGCGCTCGAACTGGATCTGTTCTCCGCTGTGGGTGACGGCAATCCAGCGCAGGCTGTGGCCGCAACGGTCGGCGCCGATCCGCGCGCAACCGGGATGCTGATGAATGCGCTGGCGTCGATGGGTTTGTTGCTCAAAATGAATGGCGTGTTTTCAAATGGTCCCGCCGCGGCCCGCTATTTCCGAGAGGGCTCGCCGGATAACGCCCGCCCCGCCTTGCTGCACACGGCGCACCTATGGACCCGCTGGTCGAAGCTGACCGACTGCGTGAAGGTCGGCACCGCGCAGGATCACGAGGAGATTGAGGCTCGTGGTGAGGAATGGACGGAGGCCTTCATTGCGGCCATGCATCGCAATGCCAGCGAACGCGCACCGTCGGTTGTTCGTGTGGTTGGCGTGGATGGGGTGCGGCGGATGCTCGATGTCGGCGGCGGCTCAGGGGCCTATTCGATCGCATTCGCCAAAGCCAATAGCGAATTGATGGCCGACATCCTGGATCTGGCCACGGTGGCGCCAATCGCGCGGAAGCATATCGAAAGGGCCGGCGTGGCCGGTCGTGTCGTGCTTCGCTCCGGGGATCTCCGCTCTGGTCCATTGGGGCTGGATTACGATCTGGTATTTGTCTCCGCGATCTGTCACATGCTGAGTCCGGATGAGAACCGCGATCTCTTGGCCCGCTGTCATGCCGCTTTGTCGGCCGGCGGCAGAATCGTGATCCAGGATTTTATTCTGGATGAAGACAAAGCCTCGCCCAAATTCGCGGCGTTGTTTGCGCTGAACATGCTGGTGGGAACGCGCGCCGGCGACAGCTACGGTGAACAGCAGTATACGGAGTGGCTGCAGGGCGCGGGGTTCCAGCAGATTCGCCGCGTCCGCCTGCCTGGGCCCGCGGGGCTGATGATCGCCACGTGCTGACCGGTATACACTGAGTTTTGGCCGGAAAGGAGGTTTGTTGTGTTTGTAGGAATCTTTGTTTTGTTGCTGGGCGTTTTGCTCGGCTGGTTGGGATGGCGAAACAGGCAGAAGGTGAAGGCCAGCATGTCATGGCCGAGCGTCAACGGACAAATGGTCGCGTCGAAAGTCCAGCGCAAGGTGGATGTGGGCGATGAGGACTCCGGCACCACCATCAGTTATTCCCTGCTGGTGATCTACGACTACCAAGTGGCCGGCAAGTCCTATCAGGGCACTCAATTCTCATTTCAGGATAAGAGCTTTAACAGCGAAGCGAAGGCCGTTGCCTTGCTTGCGTCATTTCAGGCAGGCAACCCGGTGGAAGTGTTCTACGATCCGGCAAGTCCGGGCAGCGCCGTGCTCGAGCGGCAGGCACATGGAAATATCTTCCTGCTGATTCTTGGTCCAGTGCTGTTCATCGCGGGGATTGTGATGATGGCGAAAGCGTCATAATTTCAGGTTCGGGCGGGAACGGCGTCAATGTCACGGATGACGGGTGCTTCCCCACTATGCCGCGTATTCTACGTAAGCCAAGCCGGAGGATTGCGCCGGCCTTGGGAACTTGCAAAACTAATACGATGCGATCCGCATTCCTTTTCATTCTCACTGCAAGCGCAGTCTTCGGCCAGAGCGAGCAGGCGCTCAGGAACTTTTTCGAAGGCAAGACGGTGCGCGTCAAGCTCGACATGCCCGCCACCAAGGATGGCGTAGATATCTACGTCCGCTCCGCGCCTCCACTGGATTTTAAGGTCCATTCGCAGCGCATCAGAAACAACGGGGTTGCGCTGCGCCAGGGTGATTCCGTAGCGGTGACTGGTGTGCGGGTGAAGGGAAAGAACATCGAATTCCAACTGGGCGGCGGCGGATACGGCGTGTTTGGCGATGAAACAGCTACGGCGGTCTCCCTGCCGGCCGTGCCCAGGTCCAGACGCGAAATTGAGCTGGAAAGAGACATCAAAAACGAACCAGACTCGCGCCGGCGCGACGATATGAAGCGTGAACTTTCCCGCTTGGAAGAACGCCGCCGCAGGGAGGATCGTGCCCGCCGCGATGAAGAGATCCGCCTGACGGAACAGAAGAAACAACAGGTCTACGAAAAGGCGATTCGTGCCGGATCCCGTTTCAACATCTGGTATCCCAACAATTATCTAAAAGAGGCGGTTCCCACGCCGCAGGATTTGATGGTTTCCCTGGCTGAATATGTCGACTTCGGCGGTGCGGGGTATCAGCAGCAGGCGCCGCCTCAGCGCAGGCTGTCCGAATACCAGCCGCCACCCGCGCCCACCGGCTCCGGACTCAAGCGCGGAATGACGCTGGAACAGGCGCGCGAAATGTACGGCGCGCCCACCAGCAACCGCGACAACATGGAGGGCCAGCTCCAGGTTCACTCGGAAAGGTACATGACGGCAAACGATGTGATCGATGTGGATTTTGTGGAAGGCGTCGTCATTCGCTACCGCATCTCAGCGCGTTAGCGGATGCAAAGCAGATATAGTGATACAAGAACGGAGTCGTATGAGTCTTTCCAGACGTGGATTTTTTGGCAACGCTGCTGCGGCAGCCCTCGGCACTGCCACCGCCGCCGCACAGTCCAGGCCGCCGGCAGACCGGCCGAATGTGCTTTACGTAATTCTGGAGGACACCGGCCCCACCTTCAGCTGCTACGGCGAGCAACTGGTGAAGACTCCCAACATCGACAAGTTCGCCAGCCAGGGCATCCGCTTTACCCACACCTTCTGCACCGGCCCGGTCTGTTCAGCCAGCCGCTCCGCGCTCATGTCCGGCCGTTATCAGAACAACATCGGCGCGCACAATCATCGCACCTGGGACTGGCACAAGACGCATCTCCCCAAACCTGCCGCGCACATCAGTGACTGGTTCCGCCAGGCCGGCTATTACACCTGCAATCTGCAGGCTGCGCCGGGCAAACGCAAGGGCCCCACCGGCGCCGCCGGCTCCGGCAAAGTGGACCTGAACTACCATTCCAACGCGCCCGACAAGACCACTTTCTTTGAAGGCTACGACTGGAACCAGCGCAAGCCCGGCCAGCCCTTCTTCGCCCACATCACCATCATGGAAACGCACAAGGGCAACGGCTGGGTGATCGCCCGCCAGCGCCCGAAGTCTGAATTGGTGGACCCTGAAAAGCTGAAGCTCGCCTCCTACTATCCCGATAGCCCCATCGCCCGCGACGAATACGCCAATTACCTCGACGCCTGCTCGCTTTCCGATGGCTACCTGGGCCAGTTGCTGGCCCGTCTGGAAGCCGATGGCCTGGCCAAAAACACGGTGGTGGTCGTCTCCAGCGATCACGGCCCGCTGTTCCGCGGCAAGCAGTTTCTCTACGATGGCGGCACCAACATCCCGCTGATGATCCGCATTCCCGAAGGGCACATGCCGGCCGGAGTGAAGGCGGGAACGGTCGATGACCGGTTCGTCAGCGGCATCGACCTCGCGCCCACCATGCTTGGCTTCGCCGGCATCCGTCCGCCTGCGGGTGCCATGCAGGGCCAGGATATCTTCGGCCCCGCTTATCAACCGCGTCCGCACGTGTTCACCTTGCGCGACCGCATGGACACCTCGGTCGACCGCATGCGCGCCGTCCGCACCAAAGAGTTTAAGTACATCCGCAACTACTTCCCCGCTACTCCTTACATGCAGCACAACGATTATAAGGAGCGCAGTTATCCCACCTGGAATCTGGTCAAAGATCTGGCCAAGCAGGGCAAGCTCACCAAGGAGCAGGCGCTGTTTGCGGCGGCTGAGAAGCCGATTGAAGAGCTCTTCGACCTGCGCAGCGACCGTGACGAGGTCCATAATCTCGCTGACGACCCCAAACACCGCGACACTCTGAAGCGTCTGCGCGGCCTGGTGGATGGGTTTGTGGCGGAAAACGACAAACTGGTCAGCTTTGAAGACCCCATCGATATCTACCGCGGCTACAACAGGCGCCTGCCGGAGGATCCGGCGTAACGTCGACGCTAAACTCGACACCGCGGTTGTTTCAAGGGTCAGACATCCTGACCTCGGCGGGGAATTTTGCCGCGAAGTGGAAATTCGATTGATCTCGAAAGACCGCTTACTAACGTGAGCGGTTTGGGCCCATGCTAATTTCCGTAGAGGTCAGGATGTCTGAGGGTGGGGCGGGCAATTTGCCTGCCCTCACCAATCTACTGCCACTCGTTTTTGATTGGCCACGCGTTATACCCTTGCGAATGGGATTATCCGAAGAATCCAAGGCGCATCCTCAGTTCCATCTGTGTCCATCTGTGTTTATCCGTGGTTAATTTCTTAGTGTTCGTTTCGGGCAAAAACATTAACCACGGATAAACACAGATGGACACAGATGAACACACTCACCACGAAAATCGAGTGGCATTGGAGTGCCAATCTGCCAAGACTCGGCGTCAATCCTCCCCACCATCCACCAACCCCTCCGCAATCGCAAAACGAGTCAACTCCGCAATGCTCCGCGCCCCCAGCTTGGTCATGATACGGCCGCGATGGAAGTCAACCGTCTTTATGGAAATCTGCGAAATGGCCGCAATCTCCTTACTCGACCTTCCCTCGGCAACCAACTGCAGAATGTGCCTTTGGCGATCTGTCAAATCGAACGGAGACAATGCGCTTCCCGCGCGCGGATTCCGCGCCTCCCAGATGACACTCTCACCCAGGCCGGGAGAGATGTAGACGTTGCCCTTCCACACTTCCTCAATTGCGGTGAGCAGCTCCTCCGTCGCCCCGGACTTGATCACGTAGCCCAGCGCGCCGGCCTGCAGCGCCTTCCTCAACTATACCGCGCTCGCATGCATGCTGAGGAAGATCAGCACGACCTTCGGGGCCGCCTTCTTCATCTGCCGGGCCGCCTCAATGCCGTTCAGAAGTGGCATGCTGATGTCCAGAATGACCATGTCTGGCTTCAAGCGCGACGCCTCATCCACCAGAGACATTCCATCCTTCGCGGTCCCCACCACCTCGTAGTGATTCTGCAGCAAACCAGCGATCCCTTTCAGAATCAGTGCGTGATCGTCAGCCAGCAGAATTCTAGGCTTATTCATTCTTCCTTCCTGAGACAGGCACCAACACAACGATCTCCGTCCCTTGATCGAGCAGCGAGTGGATGGTGACAGTGCCGCACACCAATCGCACCCGTTCTTTCATGCTTATGATCCCCAGACCGGTTTGCCCCTTCGCGGTATCGTATAGAAACCCAACGCCACTGTCACTCAGCCGGAATTCGATCTCGCCATCGCGGATGGTGAGCGAACCATTCACCTCGCTCGCGTGTGCGTGCTTGGACACATTGCGTAGCCCCTCCTGGGCGATCCGGTATAAGCAGGCGGCGACACCCGGAGCCACCCCGGCATCATCGGTCAGACCCTCAAAGCTGACGTCGATCCGATGCTTTCCGCCGAATTCGACAAACAGCTCTTCCATGGCCGTGCTCAAGCCCAGATCCTCAATCATCGACGGATGCAGCCCGTGCGACAGACGGCGCACATCGCCGGTGATCCGGTTCACCTGTTGCTGAAGGAAGTGCAGCGCCCCGCGCATCTCCTCTACCGATTGGTAAGCGCCCACTGCCGTCTTGCCAATCTCAATCGCAAGGAACGCCAGTCGCTGCGTGACATCGTCATGGAGTTCCCCGGCCAGCCGCCGGCGCTCGTCCTCCGATGCGGTCAACAGGCTCCCCGCCAGCGCTCGCAGTTCCAGTTCGCTGTTGCGCAGAGCCGTCTCCGCCCGCTTTCTTGCGGTGATATCCGTGATGAATGCGACCGCAAGCCGGCCGCGGCTGGTCTCGATGCTGCTGAGGCTGATTTCCAGCGGAAACTTCGAACCATCTTTCCTGCAGCCATGCAAATCAAGTCCGATTCCCATCGGCCGCTCCCGCGGATTCGCACCGAACCCGGCCCAATGCCCGATATGGCGTTCCCTCATGGCCGGCGGAAGCAACGAGTCCACCGCACGGCCCAGCAGATCGGCGCGCGCATAGCCAAACATCTCCTCGGCCATCCGGTTCACCAGCACAATCGTTCCATCGGAGCTGATGGCGAGGATCGCCTGCGCCGCCGTTTCCAGCAGCGTGCGCGTTGTCTCTTCGCCCTCCCGAAGCGCCTCTTCTATCTGCTTGCTCTGGCTGATATCGATGTGCTCCACCAGGATTCGCCGTTCGCGGTAACCGTCAAACAGGCTGACTCTTCCCGTGAACCAGCGCTCTTCGTCCGGGGAGTTGCATCCGTAGTCCATCGAGTAGCCCTTGCTTGCGCCCATGAGAACGGCGCGAACGCCGGCGGCGAACGTGGCCGCATCCTTCGCCCCCGGGCCAGTCGCCTCATCGCAAACCGCCAGATAGTTCTCTCCTACACCCAGTCCATGGTGGCTGGTGCCAGGGGCATGGCTTTCTTCGGCGCGAGCCAGCCCGTTCTTCTGCCCGAAGTCCGTCCATGCGCGGTTGACGGCAATGATCGTTCCGCTCTCGTCCAACACCACCACATGCGACGTCAACGCGTCAATCGTGGCCTGGGCGAATTCCCGCGAATCGCGCAGCGCTATCTCCGCTTGCTTTCGCTCAGTGATGTCAAACGAAAGGCCCGCATGCCCCAGATATTCGCCTGCCGGTGAAAAGCGTGGTTGGCCGTAGGATTCGAGCCATCTCAAGTTGCCGTTGGCGTGCCGGACCCGCGCTTCGGCCCGCAAAGGCGTGCGGTCGCGCACCGCCGGCAGAATTGGTTCAGCGTACTTCGTAGCTTCCGGGTGATTGAATAGCTCACAGCCGCCCTCATCGCCCGGCGTAGAGAAAAAGTCGTGATATGCCTGGTTGACAAACTGGATCTGCCCCTCGGCATCGGTGACCCAGATAATCGCCGGGCAGGAGTCGGCCATCGCACGAAAACGCGCTTCGCTTTCCCGCAGCGCCTCTTCCGCCCGCTTTTGGCCCGTCCGGTCGAGCGCGGTGTAGGCAAACCGCGGGTTCCCGGAAGGCCCGAGCCCAAGGTACCCAACGGTGAAGAGCAGCCATGGCTGCCGGCCGTCAGGATAACGGTGTGCGTATTCCGTGGTGATGGTGGTACCGGCTTGCAGGCTTTCTTCGCACAGTCCGGCCCACTTCTCCACCAGCCAGCCTGGAGCGCCCAGTTCTTCCGCAGCCCTGCCAGCCAGTGACTCCCGGTCCACGCCGAACATAGCCGCGGCCGCCGCATTGCCGGAAATGTGAACGCTCCTGCCGTCCACCAATTCGGTGATTCCCCGTACCACTCCAGGACTATCGAAGAAGCTGCGCAGAACGGCTTCGCTTTCGCGCAGCGCGCCCTCTGCCTGGAGCAGCGGCGTTATATCGGCGCCCGCCGCGATGGCCCCGCGCACTTTGCCTTCGCCATCGAACAGGGGCACTGCGCTTACCAGCATTGGAACGCTTCGCCCGTCCTGGAAGACCAGCGTGAGGTCTGCGTTCATCGCAGGCTGGCCGGTTGCCGCAGCCAGCTGCAGCGGCAACTCCTCAGGGCTCAGTTCGACGCCCTCGCGAACCATCTTATAAGTAACGGCCTCGCCGGCCCGCGCGAATTCTTCCGCAGAGGCGTTGCCGGTAATGCGCAGGCATTGCGGGTCATGGGCAATACTGATGGCGACGGGCACGGCGTCCAGCACAGCTTGCAGTTCTCCCGCCCGTTCGGCCGCTTCGCTCATCAGTCGCAGCCGCTCTGTTTCCTGCTGCCTGCGCGTCGTAATGTCGCTGAATATCACGCCGAGCCGGCCAGGTTCTACCCGAAAAGCAGTCACCTCGAACCAGTGGCCCAGGGGGCCCAACTGCTCTTCAAGTTGAGCCACTTCCCCATCGAGAACCACCTTGCCGTAGCGTTCGATCCAAACCGGCGCTGTAGCGGGGAATAGTTCCAAAAAGGTCGCCCCGATGACATCCGCGGCCTTCAGGCCGGCGTGACGTTCGTACGCCGGGTTTACGGCCAAGTGGCGGTAGTCGTAAGGCCTGCCAGAATCATCGCAAACGATCTCGCATAGAGCGAATGCCGCGGGTATCGCTTCGAAGAGAGTCTGGTAACTCTTCTCGCTCGTCGCGAGGCGCTCCCCGGCCTGCCGGTGCAGCACGGCAGCCGTGGTCTCCTCGGCGAGCGTCAGGATGCGGTCGAATTTGCCGTCGGGCCCGGCCACGGGGATCCAGCGATAGCTAACATAGACGGTCTCATACGGCCCGCCGGGACTGCGTTTGATGCGGTACGGAGCGTCCTTGATCTCGAATGGATCGCCGGTCGCAATCACCCGCCGCAGTGTCTCCAACAGCGGATCGGAAACTGCCTCCCATACGTCCGCGAAGCGCTGCCCGAGGAACTGCTTTCCCGGAGCGAGTGTCTGGAAGGCCGGGTTCACCATCTCATACACAAACTCCGGACCCCGCACGATGGAGACCATCACGGGCGATTTTTCAATAATCTGCGAGGTTGTGCGCAATTCGCGCTCGAGTTCGGCGATCCGCGCCCGCAGTTGCGCGTTCTCTTCCCTGAGTGCAAATTCGGCAGGACTGTTTAAGCCGTTATCGTCCTGCGGGGCGGGGGGCCGTGTCATTACTTCGGATCTCCTTCCCCCCGCGACGTAAATACTCGGGGGAATCGTGCGCCGCTAAGGAACCACGCAAAAATAACTTCACATTGACTACGCAGGCCCACGTGGCGCAGGCACTCCTGCCTGCCGCGTCGAGACTCGTCTCGACGCCTTGTTTTCAACACCGAGCCGCGCCTCGGCACGAGTGCCAAGGCGGCAGGCAAAAGTGCCTGCGCCGCTAACCAAATCCTGGCGTACGAAACCGGTATTCTCGCCTGACCTCCCGGCCATTCGGACCATGCTATGAATATATCGAAGATCAAGTCCCGGGAAGAACTAGTAAAACACCTAGTTTCGGCATTTGCAAGGGCGCTGTAATGTGGTAATGCAGTATCTGATCACGCCCAGCAGGTGGCGAGCGTTTCTCGCAGTTCGTGAAACGAACGAACACGGAGCATGCAATTCCCCCTGCAACTCAAGGTGTACCACAGCCATCCGCTGGCCGAATCAGATCACGTCCTGCGGGAGGGCCGGAACGAAAACGATGAACGACAGGTTGATTCTCCTTGTGGAACACAATCCGGCGAAGTCGGACAGTATGCTCCTGGCTCTTCAGCAGAGCGAGATCGTCCATCGGGTCGTCGTCACCCGCGATGGTATTGAGGCGCTGGAATACCTCTACCGCACGGGCCGCTACTCAGCCCGTGACGCCTCCATTCCGCAAATGATCCTCCTCGACCTGAATCTGCCAAGGCTGGGCGGGCTGGAGGTGCTGGACAGCGTCCGCACTAATCCCGACACCGCCTTGATCCCTGTCGTGATGTTGACCTCGTCGAGGGAACAGGAAGACAGGATCCCCCGCTACCCCAATGGGGCCAGCCGCTTCGTCCGCAAACCGCTCGCGTTGCAGGCTTTCGCCGCTGCGGTGCGGTCGCTGGGTATCCACCGGTTGCCGCTCCACGCTCAGGTTGCCGAGGGGAGTCGGCCATGAGCGCGCGGCTGCAGGTTGTGATTTTAGAGGATGCCGACGCCGACGCGGAACAGGTAGCTTGTTGTCTGTCCAAGTCGGGCTTTCAAATCGACTGGAAGCGAGTGGATACCGAGCAGGACTTTCTGAACAACCTGGATGCGGGTCCCGGCTTGATCCTCTCCAACTGGCGTCTCTCAGGGTTCAGCGGCCTGCGCGCCTTGGATCTCACTCGCGCACGCGGTTGCGATGTCCCCTTTATCATTGTCTCCGGCTCCCTCTGTGGCGAGACCGTGGCGGAGGCGCTTCTCCTGGGCGCCGACGACTATGTGCTGAAGGAGCGTCCAGAGCGTCTTGCCCCGGCTGTGCACCGCGCCTTGGAACAGAACGAACGCCGCCGCAATCAAAATTCGACGCAGTCACCCGCCGGAACCGCGGAACAAAGCCATGAATTGAAACTTGTCGTCGGGCGCAAGCAACGAGAGAATGAGCACGAGACCATTTTAAGTTGCTTGCGCGTGATCAACTCCAATATCGATCTGCGCGAGCTGGCCCGGCAATTGACCTCGCTACTTCAGGCATGGTCCGGCTGTGAAGCGGTCGGCATTCGCCTCAAGGACGGCGACGACTATCCGTATTGGGAGACTCGCGGTTTCTCCAAGGAGTTTGTGTCGTCTGAGAATTACCTCTGCGCGCGGGGACCGCAATCGGAGTTGATTCTGAATTGCAAGGGGAGTCCTGTCCTGGAGTGCATGTGCGGCCATGTGCTGTCCGGGCGATTCGACACTCAGAACCCCTTGTTTACGGAACGTGGCAGTTTCTGGACAAACAACATAAGCCTGCTGTTGAGTCACACCTCCGAACTTGACCGGCAAGTTCTCCCACGTAACCGCTGCAATGGCGAGGGCTATAAATCGGTGGCCCTCATTCCGCTGCGGACCCTGAATCGGACATTCGGGCTCATCCAGCTGAACGACCGCAGCGAAGGACGCTTCGACTTGCGCAAGATCGCCGCGTTGGAACTGATTGCCGCCGATGTTTCCAGCGCCATTGCACAGCGATTTGCCCTCATATCGCTGCAGGAAAGTGACAGCCGCTATCGCGCCTTGTTCAACGGAATGTCCGAAGGTTACGCCAATTGCCGCATGCTCTTCGAAGACGGCCGCCCGGCGGACTTCGTCTATATTGAGGTGAATGAGGCATTCGAAAAACTCACCGGTCTGAGCGATGTTGCCGGGCGCAGGGTCTCGGAACTCATCCCAGGCATCCGCGATGCCGATCCGGGGCTGTTCGAAGCCTATGGTCGAGTTGTTATGAGCGGTCAGCCTGAGAAACTCGAAGTCTGCCTACATGCCATGAAGCTGTGGCTTTCGATCTCCGTGTACCGCTCCGAAAGTGAATGTTTCGTGGCGATTTTCGAAGTCATCACGGATCGCAAATTGGCCGAAGAGGCATTGAAAAATAGTGAACTACGCCATCGCACTATTTTGCACGCGGCCCTTTCCGGTTTCTGGCTCGCCGATCTGCGCGGGCATCTGTTGGAGGTGAATCAAGCCTACTGCCGGATGAGCGGCTACAGCGCCGCCGAACTGCTGACAATGCGAATTCAGGACCTTATTGTTTTCGACCCGCCAGACGATGAGTCTGGCCTCATTCAGTGGCTGGTATCGCAGGCAGAGTGCCGTTTCGAGGCGCAGTACCGCCACAAAGATGGAAGTAGTTTTGACGTTGAGATTTCGGCCCAATACCTGCCCCTCGATGGTGGACGGTTTGTGGCTTTTTCGCGCGACATCACCGGGCGCAAGCAGGCGGAGGCGGAACTTCTGGCTACCAATGCCCAGCTTCTGCAAGCGACTCGCAAGGCAAAAGAACTGGCTGAGAGCGCCGAGAGCGTCTCGCGCGCAAAGACCGAATTTCTAGCCACTATGAGCCATGAGATCCGCACGCCCATGAATGGCGTCATCGGTATGACCGGCCTGCTACTGGCTACGACATTGACCGATGAACAGCGAAGCTACGCGGAAATCGTCCGCAGTTCGGGCGAAGGGCTGCTCTGCATCGTCAATGATATTCTCGATTTTTCCAAGATAGAAGCCGGCAAGCTTCAGTTGGAGACTGTCCCATTCAATCTGCACAGCGCCATCGAAGATGTGCTGGATATGCTGACGGCGAGCGCCCGCGATAAGAAATTGGACCTGATGCTCTCTTATCCGCCGCACGCCCCGCGCGAATTCATGGGCGACCCCAGCCGCATCAGACAAGTGCTGCTCAATCTGATGAGTAACGCGGTCAAATTCACGGAGCGCGGCCATGTGCTGGTGGAAGTTACATGCCGGACGGTTTCAGACGAAGCGGCAAGCGTTCTCGTCGCTGTGCACGATACGGGCATCGGAATTCCCGCTGAACGTCATGGCCAACTGTTCCAGAAGTTCCAACAGGGGGATTCCTCTACCACCCGCAAGTACGGTGGCACTGGGTTGGGGCTGGCGATTGCTCAACAACTCGTCGAATTGATGGGCGGCGTCATCCATTTGATCAGCCACGTGGGAGAGGGGTCGTCCTTTTCCTTTGAGATTCCATTACCGCTCAGTCTCCATCCCGAACGGGCTCTTCAACCGGAATCGAAGCTGAGTGACGTGCGCGCCCTGATTGTGGACAACAATCAGATCAGCCGGTTTGTGACCACGGAGGCGTTCTGGCGCTGGGCGATCCGGACAGACGAGGCAGCGTCGGGCGAAGAGGCGATACGAATGGCCGCCAATGCCATAGCCACTGGCGATCCCTTCCGGTTGATCTGCCTGAATCATTCGATGTCGGGCATGGATGGTCTGGAAACCGCCTGGCGGTTGCGGGAGGCGAGCCGGGGATGCGGGCCGGATCTGCGGCCGGGCATTGTATTGATTACGGCCATGGATGACCCGGGTGCGATCCGCCGTGCAGCAGAAGCGGGTTGCGATGCCTGCCTGCCAAGACCAGTCCGTGAGAGCGCATTGCTGGAGTGCGTCCACGAGGCATTAGGGAAGCCGAAGCGCATTGGCAAGGCCCCGCTAGCCAAGGTGGAGCCTCCGCCCTACCCCGGCCGAAGGCTTCTGTTGGTTGAGGACAACCTCGTCAACCAGAAAGTGGCGGGGGCTCTGCTTCGCAAATTGGGATGTATTGTCGACGTGGCCGCCAACGGCCTGGAAGCGCTCGATCTTGTCGGCCAAAGGTCCTATGACCTGATCGCAATGGACTGCCAGATGCCGGAAATGGACGGCTACGAAGCTACCCGCCGGATCCGGAAATGGGAAGGCGCGGCTCGCCACACGCCCATCGTCGCCCTGACCGCCAGCGCCATGCCCGAAGACCGCGAGCGGTGCCTCCGCGTCGGCATGGATGACTACCTCAGCAAGCCGCTGCGGGCCAAACAGTTACAGGAGATGCTCGACAAGCATCTGCGGCCTGCTCCTTTGAATGAGAAGACTCCGCAGGACCCGGCCTAACATCCACTGGTGGGCAGATTGGCAATCCAATGTCGCTTACATTGACTAGGACGACGCGTCGCAATTGGGGTCTGACACCTTTTTTCGGCCGTATTTGCCGAAAAGGGGCTGTCTGACCCCAATTGCCCTCCACGGCAATGTCCCGATGATTCGCTCACCAAATCGGAAGCTCGCCTCATCAATGCAATGTAAGCGACATTGGATTGG
>CAIRSA010000136.1 GCA_903881085.1 uncultured Acidobacteriia bacterium | reverse complement strand
GTGCTGTCGACCCAGTGTCTCGACCGCCGCATCCCGGACAAACTGACCCTGACTGAGGAAGTCGCCGCCTGGGAGACCAGCCGCAACACGAACCACGCCAAAGCGGACTGGCAGTTCACCACCGCTGACGCACGCATTAAGCTGAAGAGGCTTTACCCAACATTATGAACGACTCGGGCCACTAGATTGGGCCGATCCGGTCTCATGCGATTACAGAAGCGGCAGGCAAGAGTGCGTCGCCGCTGGGCAGCACCCTGCCTCTTGTGCGGTCGTTGTCACGCATGATAACAGATTTTATCACGTGGCGCCCTGTGTCTTTTGTTGGCCGTGAAAAAATGTCGCTTAAAGCGACAACACCTTTCAAGGGGCCGAACGAAATGCTAGATGGCATTCAAAGACGGAAGTTAGATCGATGGCACGAAAGAGGCATGCAGCCCCGAACCCAGAGGTGTCGGACGGAGACGAGGATGCCGGTGGTGAGGCTCGCCATGCCGTTTTGGAGCGGAAGTACAAGGACACCCGAACGGCGTTTAACAGCTGGGAGACCGCGCAGGCCCGCACGGATCAGCATCTTTATCTCGCGATTGGTCGACTCGCCGAATTCGCTGCCGCGGTGGGAAATGACCATGATGCGTTGACCGAGTTTGCCGCTGGAAAGGGGGTGCGTGCGACCAAGGCGAGCACGCCGTTCATAGTCACCGCGAAACTCATCGCCCCAGATGACAGACGGAAGGCAAGCAAGTACGCCACGGTTCTTCAACTAGCCGGGCGGCGAGGCATCGAACCGGTGGCCGAGAGCGTCGCCGAGTTCATCAAGGAGGAAGGCGGCATCGAAGCCTGTGTTCGGAGCTTTCGGGAGCTGCCACGCGAGTCTGGGCCAACGAAGCGCGGAGGAAGACCTTCGGCTTTCGGTCGGGCAGTCGAGCGGATCGATGGCCTTGCCCGTATCGCGGCTCCGGCCGATTTGGAGCTCGGCGAGTTCTCGGGAGATTATTTTCTGATCGTGGGCGTTAGGAATGCAGATGGCACGACACATTTGCTACGCCAACCGGTCACTGATGATCAGGCGGTCCGCAAGGCCGTGGCGTCCATGGTGCCGAAGGAGTAGGATGCATGTCGGGCGGCGCGCCATGGTCGACCGTATGGTGTTCAGCTCCGAGCGGGAATTCCGGCTGGATAGGGAGCAGCATTTCACTGCGGTGCGCCAAGCAGTAGAACAATGCGATGTGTTCGTCTTCACGCTCGGTCTGACCGAGGCTTGGGTGAACCGTGAGGATGGTGCGGTCTACCCGCTGTGTCCAGGCACGGCCGCTGGCACGTTCGATCCCGCCCGGCACCGGTTCGTAAATTTCCGCATGACACAGGTGCTGGGTGACATGCGGGAGGCGCTGGATTTCATCCGTGACCGCAACCCGCGTGTCCGCTTCATCTTGACGGTTTCTCCCGTGGCGCTGGTGGCTACAGCCGAAGACCGCCATGTACTGGTATCCACTACATATTCCAAGTCAGTGCTGCGAACCGTATGTGGCGAGCTGGATGCACAATACGAGGATGTGGCCTACTTCCCGTCCTACGAGATCATCTCTGGTAGTTTTAGTCGTGGCGCGTATTATGCCCCAGACTCGCGCGAGGTGACGGAAGCAGGCGTGCAGCACGTAATGCGCCTGTTCATGAAGCATTATACCGAGGTCGCTGAAGCGGAGCCGGCGGCCATCGCGCCGGACCCTCCCCGAACCGCCGCCGAGGTCGCGCGCGGCATTGATGAAGTGGTTAAGGTGATTTGCGATGAAGAAGCGCTCGACCGCTAAGAAGCTCGCCGCCGAGGCGCTGCATTTCGGAATATCGCAGGTGAACCGTCAACCACTCGCCGCCCTGGCTGCGGCGAAGACCATCTCTCACATTGCCTGAGCCATGGGTTTGCTCGACACATTTCAGGACTGGCTTGATCGCCGCCGTGCCATGAAGGAAATCCGCGAGATCAAACGCGACGCGAAACCATACGAGCTTTTGGAGAAAAGTAGGCTACTACAGACAATGCGCGAGGCCGGGATTCAGGAGAACCCAGAGCTAGCATGGCGGGCTTGGCAACAGCTGAATGTTATGGATCGGGATATGGCGATTTCCTCCGAAACAGCGCTCAATGTCCTTATCGGCCTCAAGCTGTACGATCTGGCCGAAGAAATCAGTGCAGCCGCAGTGCAGAGATTTCCCACCAGTCCGGAGGTCGCGGAACATTACGCAAAAGCAGCCCAGTTTCGCGGTGACCTGGAAGCAGCTGCCCAACGCTGGGAGCAAGTGCGTCGAAGGTTTCCAACTCGCTTGCAGCCCTATGTTCACGGGGGCAGCTGCCTCAAATGGCTCGACAGAACTGATGAAGCAGACCAACTCCTCGCGGCCGCGGTTGCCATGGAGCCCGAAGATCTATTTTGTTCCATGGAGTTCGCATCCGTTGCCGAACACGTCAAGAATTGGGATAAGGCTCTTATCCGCTGGACCTATGTCCGGGAGCATTTCCACAAGCCAATCGGATGGATCCAGTCGGCCGCCTGCCTTCGGGAGCTTGGCCGCGACAGCGAGGCCGCCGAGCTCCTCACCAGGGCACGCTTTCTGTTTGAGGGCGAGCCTGCCATTCTCAACGAATTGGGCCACATCGCACTGCGGCGACGAGACTGGTCGGAAGCCTTGCGTTTCTGGGAGATACTCAGGGACGCGTTTCCTCGGAATTCTATGGGCTATTTTGGGGCCGCCTGGACGTATCGCGACATGGGAGAGCACGACAAAGCCGACGAAATCATTGAGAGCGGTTTGAATCGGGTCGAAGCCGATACTGGCCTGTATATTGAATATGCTCGCCTCGCTCACAACCGCGGTAAATGGGACGAGGCAATCCGGCGTTGGAACCTCATTCAGCAGCGTTTTCCTGAACGAGCCGAGGGCTACGACGGTGCTTCCGCCGCACTGGCGTCCTCCAGCCGGTCTAATGAAGCCGCTCACTGTAAGAACTCCCCAGTTTGATGAAGCAAACGAAGCAGACCAGGAATGGGCATGTGTTGCTAGATTCGCCAAGCGGTACCTATGAGGCTCGGGACTTGCAAGAGGGAACCAATTCTGATTTACAGCAACAGGTGCGCCGACTGATGAGATATTATTCTGAGTCTGGTGAGCTGGCTGGTGGAGTGGGCGAACTCTGTCACGCTAGGCGCTATTTTCGCAATGGTCAAGGCAATCCACGATGAAGAAACGCACGAGCGCAAAGAGGCGCGCCCGAAAGGTGTTGGGTCAGATGATTGAGAGCGAGTACGCAGCCGCCATCCCATCGGGCAATGCTGTAGCGCCCAGTGCCGCCGAGATGAGATCGACGCCCGATTTGGTGTCTCAGATGGAGGGTGGTGAGGCGAAGGAAATTCTAACTCAGGCGGTGGCGGGACTTCCTGCTCCGGAACATCGCGCGGTCGGCACCGGTGCTAGGCTACCGATTGTTCCGCCCCCCGGCGAGGCGTCCCAAGCCGCATACGAGGAACAAGATGTTACCGCAGCCCCGCAGTTCACCGAGGCTGAGGGGCTGGAACGCGCGCAGCGCCTGCACCAAGCGGGACAGCCGGCGGAGGCGTTTCGGTTATTAGAAGAGGTTATTGAGGCCTACCCCAGTTCAGTTCATGCCCCATTTCGGGCGGGAATGACACTGAGGATCCTAGGACGGTTTGCCGAGGCGAACACATTGCTTCAAGCAGCCTTTTCACGAATTCCGAATGATCCAGGAACTCGTTTTGAATATGCGCGCGTAGCCGAGGCGCAAAGAGACTGGGTTGAAGCGCTCTACCGTTGGACCAAGGCGCGCGAGCAATTTCCAGATTTGTGGGAGCCGATATCCGGCATTGCCACCGCGTTGCGAGAACTACAGCGCTATTCGGAAGCGGAAGCGCTACTTTCGGAAGCCGTCGTCCAGTTCCCTGACAAGGTCAGTCTGGCGCTGGACTTCGCCCGTTTATCCGAGGCGCGAGGCGATTACAACGAGGCGCTCCGCCACTGGTTAGCAGCATGCGAGCGGTTCCCTGAAGAGTGGCAAGCGGCCACTGGCCATGCTGCCTGCTTGACCAAATTACGCCGCTTCGATGAAGCAGATTCTGTTTTGGTATCGGCGCAACAGCGGCGGCCTGATGTCTTTTGGCTATATTCAGAGCATGCAAAGATAGCGGAAGTACAGTGGAATTGGTCACTTGCTGCTGCTCGGTGGACTACCTTCCGGGAGCGCTTCCCGGAGCAGACAATGGGTTGGAACGGTGGTCTCGCCTGTCTAAGGGAAGCAGGGCTGCTCGAACAGTTCGATCTCCTGTTACAAAGTGCGACGAATAAATTTCCCCAAGAGGCTTTTGTGCTTCTGCAAAAAGTCGAAATCGAAGTGCATCGCGAGCAATTTAGCGCGGCACTGGAAACTCTCGCCCGGACGCAGAGTCGATTCCCTCATCTCACATACTTGCAGCACCGGATATTTGAAGTGCGACTACAGATGCTCGGGGTCGATGGTACCCCAGAGCACGAGACGGACGCGAGGCGCGGAAACACTGATTCCGATCTCGGAAAATCCGATGATTTCGGCTCCATGTACGATTTCGTCATGCAATTCGAAAGTCTGGGTGGTACGCCCGAGGGATGTGAATTCGGACTGGTGCAACGTGCATTCGGGGCCGAGCCGCTTGGATTGATGCGTTGGACGCAGATAAGACCGGATGAGCTTGCTGCCGCTTTGGAAGCTCGTTTTGAGGGCGTCGGCCTGCCCGAAAATACCGAGTTGCACAACACTGAAGAGGGTTCTCCTGGCGAATACGGCGTGACCGATCGCCGCTTTCTGCTGCGGATGCATACGTGGATAAAGCGCACGTCCATCGAGCCTGACAAAATGCTGGTTCAGACGCAAAGGCGAATGCAGTTTCTTGCACGAGAACTCATCGAAGACCTCGAACACGGCGATAAGATTTTTGTCTATAAAAACTCGACCGAGAACCTAACCGATCAGGAGCTCGCGCGTATCCATCGGGCTATGCGACGCTATTCCGACAACACACTGCTTTATGTCCGTTATGCTGATCATACGCATCCGAATGGTACGGTTAGCGTAGCTGCAGCGGGCCTGTTGATCGGGTATATTGATCGGTTTAAGAAATCGCAGACCGAAGAGGAACTCGGCCTACCGACGGACTCGTGGCTCTCGATCATGAAGGAGGCGTACCGCCTATGGACGGAGTCGCGCGGCAATCAAGGCCAGATACCCATGCTAGCCAACGGATAGGTGGTATTGGAGCCTCTGAATCGTGCCGTTCTGATTACCAATCATGGAAAATCCTGCGGTAACTGGGCAAGATGGGAGACCCGCGAATTCTGATGATAAAATCGTTTGGCGCGCTGAGTGGCCCTGTATAAGATAGGACAATGCGATGAACCTGCTTGGACTAGTGCCCCCCGTCATTGACAGTGAGTGGAATATCCGAATCGATGGTGCCGTAACGTTCTAACGGAGTCGATTCGTGGCCGCCAAAGAGATCGCCGTAAAGAAGTATGTCGTGAAGCTCAGCCCGGAAGAGCGAGAACAACTGGAGACGTTGCTCCGCGGCGGCAAGCACCCGGCGCAAAGGCTGACAAAGGCCCGCATCCTGCTGAAGGCCGACGCGGGGGAAGCGGGCGAAGCATGGAGCGACAGCCAGATCGCGAAGGCGCTGGATACCAGCCTGGCGACGGTAGCGCGAACCCGTCAGCAGC
>CAIRSA010000135.1 GCA_903881085.1 uncultured Acidobacteriia bacterium | reverse complement strand
GGCGTCTTTTGCCGGAAACATGCGGGCTGTCCCCAGTTTGCCCCACGAGATACCGCCCGCAATGCGAGTCACCCGGCAGGTGACGAGCACGTTGTATGCAACCGATGCTAAATGTTAGAGATATCTTTTCCAGATGCGTTCAACTGCTCCTTCTCGGATAACTTCCGTCCCCCAGCCCTTCCCCGGAATTGCTAACATAGTAATCCCATGCCTCTCGTAATTCCCGGCCACTTACTCGAACAATACCAAAAACGCCAGGTAATACTATTCGCTGGAGCCGGCATCTCCATCCCGCCCATGCCCGGCTGGGTAGGCCTGCTGGAAGACATGCTCGCCTGGGCTCCGCAGCAGGGCATCGATCTCACTGCCGAAGAGCCGGAACTCCGCGACCTGATCAAAGGCGGCGAACTGCTCATCGTGGCCCAGGCGCTGAGCCAGAAAATGGGGACCCATCTCACCCGCTTCCTGCGCATGACATTCGACAACCCCTCTGCAACTCCCAACGACCGCCACCGTCTTCTTCCCGGCATGAACTTCGCCGCCATTCTCACAACCAACTACGACAAGCTCATCGAAAGCACTTACTCGCCCGCGCCGCCCACTTACACCCAACTCCAGCCCGATGAGTTATCGCTTGTCATCAAGGAAAAACAGTTCGCCGTCGTAAAGCTCCACGGCGATATCCACCGCGCCGATTCTCTCGTGCTCTGCAAGCCCGATTACCTGCAAACCATGTACGGCAGCCCGGCGCTCCAGGACTTTCTCACCGCCATCTTCAAGTCCTTCACCGTCCTCTTCGTGGGCTACAGCCTCACCGACCCCGATTTCATGCAGTTACTGGAAGTGCTCAACTTCCACGCAAAAGGGAAGGACTACCCGCACTACGCCCTCATGAATCCGCAGGCCGTAGGCAAAGTAAAAATTGCAAACCACCTCACCAACCAGAACGTCCAGATCTTCGGCGATCCCGATCTCCCCAAAACAGCGCACCCCGACATCGCCGCCCTCTTCCAACAACTCCGCGGCCCCGCCGCCCCCGCCGCTCCCGAAAAGCAGTCCGAACCACCCGCCGACCTGCGCGACCTCTGCGGCTTGCTCGAAATCATGCAACACCGCAATATCGTGCAGCACGCCATCGACGGCTGCCTCTACTTCACCAGCACCCACCGCGGCAAGCGCTGCCTCACTCACTACTCCGATCACGCCCCCGAACTCAAGGAGTTCCACCAAATCCGCGCTTCCAAGGATGGCTCGAGAGTTGACGAATGCGTCCTCATCACCAATCGCCCCCTGCCGCCCGACATCGCCGCCAAAGCCAATGAATTCGATATCAAGGCCTACACCTGGAACGGCTTCCTCGATCTTCTCGCCGATTTCGGCCCCTACCTCGACTCGCTCCGCGCCCGCTACAACCACGACGAAATCGGCCGCCGCTTCATCGCCCTCACTGTTCACGAAAAGCGCGCCGGCCAGCAGGTAGAGCATCCCGCCCTCGATGATTACTTCGAGTCCTTCTTCCAATCCGCCGGACTCCGCCATCTCTCGCTGCTCGGCAACTTCGGCACCGGCAAATCCTGGCTCTGCCGCCGCATGGCCGTGCGCCTCTCGGCCTTGCAGGACCGCATTCCGGTGCTCGTCCAGCTTCGCGGCTACTCGCCGGCGCAAAACTTTGAGGATTTCGTAGAAGCTTCGCTCAAAGCCCAGGGCGTGAAACTCCCCTTCAAAAACGGCTTCCACCGCCTCAACGCCGAAGGCCGGCTGCTTCTCATCTTTGACGGCTTTGACGAAATGGACCACTCCACCCCGGACCCTGGCGGCGTCAAAGGGAACTTCGAACAGATCGCCCTGCTGAAGCACGACCGTTCCAAAATCATCCTCACCTGCCGCACGGAGTTCTTCCGCCACGACGCCGAAGAGACGGACGTTCTGGAAGAGCGCGGCCACACAACCGTCCTCCACTCCAAGAACGATGTGATCGAAATCAAGGACCGTCCCGATTTCAAAGTCGCCCACCTCGATCTCTTCGATGACGCCCAGGTGGAGCAGGCCATCTGCGCCCTCGCCCAGGACTCCGGAGAGGATCTGCTCAAGAAAATCCAAGCCTCGCCCAGCATTTGGGACCTGGCCCACCGCCCGGTGCTGCTCGACATGATCGCCAAAACTCTCCCCGCAATCCCCGAAGGCGAGGAGATCGATCTGGCCACGCTCTACCAGCGCTATCTTGCCGATCTCCTCGATAAGGGCACCCAAACCATTCCTCGCGCCGAGCATCTGCGCTTTCTGGAGCAACTCGCTTGGGACCTGCAAAGCCAGCCTGAGATGACGCTGTGCATCCCGCATCAGGCAATTCCTGCGCGCGTAGAGGCGCATTTTCAGACGGCCGCTACTGATGAGCTCACCCGCCAGATCTGCACCAACAGTTGTCTGATCCGCGACGTGCAGGATAACTACGCCTTCGGCCACCGCTCCATCCAGGAATACCTCGTATCCTCGCAACTTGCCCCGCTGCTATTGGCCAATCAAGCGCCGCAAATTCCCATGACGGATGCCATTGTAAGCTTCCTATTCCACATCGCCTCAAAGGCCGCCAAATACGAAATTCAGGAGGCCGATGGCATGGTGAAGGTTCCCGCCGGCCAGTTTGTCTATGGAAACGAACCGGAGCGCAAATTGACGATAGCCACAATCGAGGAAGACTTCGAAATTGACCGCTATCCGGTGACCAATGAGGACTTCCTCACTTTCCTGAATGAAGTGAAGGAGACACGGCAAAACGAATTCGCAGAGTGGGTCCGTCATGATCGGAGCCGCATCAAGCAGTCCGCCAGTGGCTTCGAGATCGAAGCGGGCTTCGAGCGCCACCCGGTGGTTGGCATCAGTTGGCACGCCGCAACTGCGTATGCAGAACACGTGAAGAAGCGGTTGCCCACGGAACAGGAATGGGAAAAGGCCGCGCGCGGCATCGACGGCCGGCACTATCCATGGGGCGAAGAGTTCGATCCGAAGAAGTGCAACACGCTTGAAGGAGAGCAAGCAACCACAACGGAAGTGGAAAAGTACGACAAAGGCCGCTCGCCATATGGCGCTAATGACATGGCAGGGAACGTTTGGGATTGGACAGCCAGCCCTTGGGAATCCGGAGGCAAGAGCACCGTGGTGCGCGGGGGCTCGTGGGACAGCCATCTTCACGACGCCGCCTGCGCCGCCCGCTACAACTACCCGCCCGATGACCGTAGCTCCGATATCGGGTTCCGTTGTTCCAGGACCAAAACTTAACCCTTTTAGCTTTTTTCTTTTACCCTTTACACTCTGTAAACGAGCCGCCGGAACAAAGAACGAAAAAACAAGCGGGTGCAGGGCGGCAGCCCTGCCGCCACACACGCCGCCGCGCATTTGGGGTCAGACACCTTTTTTCGGCAGTCTTCTTGTCCGCCATAGCTTTAGCGAAGG
>CAIRSA010000134.1 GCA_903881085.1 uncultured Acidobacteriia bacterium | reverse complement strand
TAGAGATCTGAAGTGAAGCGCAAACTACTGGTCGAAAAGGAATGGCGGATCTCTGCCCGCGCGATTCCCGTATGACGCCGATCGATAATGTGGTCTGGGATTGGATAGTCGGCCATCCGGAATTGCGGTTCGCCTCCCCCCCCCCGCATTGAGCGTTCGAAAACTGGCCTTACCGTAAAAGCGCTCAAATCGCCCCAAAGCCCCCCCGCCATAAACCTAAAAAAGCAGTCGCCCGTAATGCGAGTCACCCGGCGGGTGATGAGCACGTTGCTTGCACCCGCGTCTTTCTGCTGAATGATCTCGCCCATCCGGCCCAGAGTCTCCCCACGGCCAGCTTTTGCATTGTCTAATACTGGCAATATCCCAATTCCAAGGGTTGCGCCGCTTCGTCTTCTTGGAGTTCTTTGCGTCTCCGCGCCTTTGCGTGAGAATGTTTTTTAAGGAATCAGGTAAAATCCAAGAAGTGCCCACTCCCCTCACCGTCAAGCAACTGCGCGATTGGACCCAAAAGATGCCGTTCGGTGAACTGGTCGGCATCCGTCCCGTCAGAGCCCATAAAGACGGCCTAACCATCGCCTGCACCGTCCGGCCTGAACTGCTCAACACGATGAATGTCCTGCACGGAGGCGTCACCGCAACCATGGCCGACGCCGCTGCCGGCATGGCCATCGTGCGGCTCACCGGCGGCCTGAAACGCATCACCACTGTCGAGATGAAATTGAATTACTTCAAGCCCGTGGCGGAAGGCACCTTGACGGCGCGGGCTTACGTGATAAGAATGGGATCGCAGATCGCCGTGGCCCGCGTGGATCTTCACGATCACAAGAAGAGCCTCGTGGGCACGGCGCTGGTAACTTATATGGTGTTAGGCGATCTTACGCCGTAACGTCTACTACTGTCCGGCCTTTGACATTGCCCTTCAGAATTTCCGGAGCCACGCTTATCGCGCCTTCCAGCGAAACAACGTCGATCATACTGTCCAACTTATCCAAAGGCAGATCGCTCGCCAGACGTGCCCAGATGTTGGTGCGAATCTCTTTCGGCACCATCACTGACTCCACGCCCAGCAATGCCACTCCGCGCAGGATGAACGGAAACACGGTGCTGTTCAGCGCGGTCCCGCCGGCCAGTCCGCACGCCGCAATGCCCGCCCCATAAGCCATGGTGCGGATCAAGCCCGCGAGCGTATCGCCGCCAACGGTATCCACGGCGCCGCCCCAACGTTCGGCCTCCATCGGTTTCGGCGAAGCGGCCGACAACACGCCGCGCCCGATGATGTCCGCTGCGCCCAACGAGCGCAGATAATCATGCATCGATTCGCGGCCCGTGGACGCGACAACCTTGTAGCCAAGCGTCGATAGAATCGCCACCGCCACGCTGCCCACTCCGCCCGCGGCGCCCGTAACCACAACCTCGCGGCCACCCGGACGAAGCCCGTGCGCTTCCAGTGCCATCACGCATTCCATGGCCGTGAAGCCCGCCGTGCCGATCGCCATCGCGCGCTTCTGGTCCAGGCCCTGCGGAACCGGCATCAGCCATCCGGCCTTCACCCGCGCATACTGCGACAGCCCGCCGAAGTGCCGCTCGCCCACGCCCCAACCCGTCAACAGCACTTCATCGCCAGGTTGAAACTCATCCGAAGTGGACTCTTCCACGACGCCCGAAAAATCGATGCCCGGGATCATAGGGAAGTTGCGGATCACACCGGGCGAGCCCGTCAGCGCCAGCCCGTCTTTGTAGTTGACCGTGGAATAGGAGACGCGCACAAGCACGTCTCCTTCCGGTAGTTGCGACGGCTGCATCTGCTGCACAGCCGCGCGGATCTTGCCGTCCTCCTTATTGAGGACGATTGCGTTAAACGATTCAGCAGGCATGGCTATTTCATCTTTTCGTAGTCGGTAGCCTTCATCACCACCGAATCCACTTTGGTCACGAGCTTGCCATTCACTTCCGATGCCTTGGAAACAGTCTGCCATTCGGGATCTTTGCGGAACGCATCCCAAGCAGCTTTCATCGCATCGCGGCTGGGGAATTCCAGCACATAGATCAACAGGTCTTCCGAACCCTTTTCCTTATCCACGGGACCCCAGAAGCTCACCACCTTCAAGCCATGCCGTTTGAAAATCGTCATCGTGTGCTCGCGGAAGCGCTTGTGCAGGTCTTCCAACTTGCCTGGCGCGGCGTGGTACGTGCGCAATTCATAAACGCGCTCGTCCTTCACGAGCGAGGGCGAAGGTGCAGGTGTCTGAGCATCCATCGAAAGGGCTCCTAAAAATACCGCAAAGAGAAATAGTTTCATTTGGTATTTAGTATATCCAAGCTATCATGATGGAAGATGCGCACCCTGCTTACTGGCAACCGCCGCCTCGCGCGCGACCTGCGCCTCCAATACAATCTCGACCAAGCCGCAGCCGGTTTGCGCGCCTGGCCTGCGCCGCGCATTCTGCCATGGAACGCCTGGCTGACGCAGACGCTCGAAGCATCGTATCCGCGCGAAACCTTTCTTTCCGATTCGCAGGAAGCCGCCATCTGGCAGTCGATCTTGAGCGGCGCAACATTGCTCGATGTGCCTGCCACCGCGCGCGCCTGCGCCGAAGCGTGGGCAATGATTCGCGCGTGGCGCTTGCCGCTCGATCATCCATCGTGGCAGCGCACGGAAGACTCATCGGCATTTCTTCAGTGGGCCGCCCGCTTTCAATCCGTGCTCGCACGCAACCGCTGGATTGAGTCCGCCGCGCTGGCTGACAAGGTGCAGTTCGTCGAACCGCAGCAGATCGAAATGCGCGGCTTCGATGAGTTGACGCCGCAGCAGGAATCGGTCATCGCGCGGCTGGAAGCAGCAGGCGGTGAAGCTGTGCGCGTCTCCGCGCGGCGCACGGAGGGCCATGCCGTTCGATGTTCGCAAGCCGATTCGCGGGAAGAGATCGTCGCCGCCGCGGTGTGGGCTCGTCAGTTGCTCGAAACCAATGCCGCAGAACGAATCGGCATCGTTGTGCCGGACTTGAACACATCGACAAGGCCGCGCATTGAGAACCTGTTTCGCGCGGTGCTCGGCACCGAAGACGCCTTCAACATCTCGCTCGGTTGGCCGCTAACCAACACGCCGCTGGTGCATGCCGCGCTGCTGATTCTACGTGCCACGCAAAACGACTTGCCGTACAACGAAGCAGCGCAACTGGTCCGCTCGCCATTCATTCAAGGCGCATGGGACGATCCATTCTCGCGTGCAAGAACCGCGGACGATCTGCGCAAGCAGGGCTTTGAGATTCCGCTCGAAGTCCTCGCGCAATCGTGCGCGGCGTTTGGCGGTGTGCAGCGTCCAACAGGCAATCGGCCGCCCAGCCAATGGGCGAAACAGTTCGCCACGCTGCTCAAGCAAGTAGGCTGGCCAGGCAATCGCGGCTTGAACAGCACGGAGTATCAGTCGATGAATTCGTGGAGAGCGGTGCTGTCGCAGTTCGCCGCGCTCGATGCCGCGACGGGCTCCATCACAGGTAGCGCCGCGCTTTCGTTCCTCAGCCGCCTGGCTGCGGAAACGGATTTCCAACCCGAGACCAAGCCCGCGCCGATTCAGGTCCTCGGCGTTTTGGAAGCAGCAGGCAGCGCGTTTGACGCCATGTGGGTGATGGGCATGCACGATGGCGTGTGGCCAACGCCGGCGCGCCCGAATCCGTTTATCCCGTTTGCCATTCATCGCGAATACAATCTGCCGCACTCCACCGCGCAACGCGAATACGAGTTTGCCTCGCAAGCCACGCAGCGCTTGCTGCAAAGCGCGGCCGAACTCGTGTTCAGTTATCCGCGCATGGATGGCGATCAGGAGCTAGGACCAAGTCCGCTGATCACGCCGTTTCTGGAACAGCCGTTCCAATATGCAAAACCGGAAACATTACGCGGCGCGATCTTTGACGCGCGCCGGCTGGAAGAGTTCGTGGACAAGCAAGCCCCACCAGTGGACGCAGCCGAAGTGCAGCGCGGCGGTAGTCGACTGCTGAAGCTGCAAGCGGCGTGTCCATTCCGCGCTTATGCGGAGATTCGCTTGCAGGCTTCGGAAGAAGAAGAGCCCGCGCCTGGCTTGGATCCGATGGAGCGCGGCGTGATTCTGCACAAGGCGTTGCAGTACATGCCCGACATGACAGTAGAAGAGGCGGTCAACCGCGCGCTCACTGAAGACGGCATGAAGCAGCCTGACTCGCCGGGCTTCTGGCGCGTGGAGCGTGCGCGATTGGAAGACTTGTTGCATGAGTGGTTGCAGTTCGACAAGCAGCCGCGCAAGGTGTTCGCAAGGGAGTACGAGCAGACGATTGAGGTTGGCGGCTTGAAACTGAAGACGCGCATCGATCGCATCGATAAGACTGCCGATGGGAAAACTGTGCTGCTCGATTACAAGACCACGGCCAAGAGTCCAAGCGCATGCCAACCGCCGCGGCCCGATGAACCACAGTTGCCGCTCTATGCGATCACATTGCCCGAAGCGCCCGATGCCGTGGCCTTCGCGCAGGTGAAGAAGGGCGAGATGAAATTCTCCGGCTTTGCCAACGAACCCGGCGTACTTGGGAACATCAAACCAGGCAAAGAGAAGGAATGGAAGGCGCAGATCTCAGATTGGCGCACGGAGTTGGAATGGCTCGCCACGAACTTCCGCGAAGGACACGCCGAGGTGGATCCAAAGAACGACAACACCTGCGACGAGTGCCCCATCATGCCGATGTGCCGCATCCGTGAGGTGAACGCATGACCGCGCCACAACGGCAACCGGCCGATCAGAAGCAGCGCGACTTGGCGTTGGAACCGTCGCGTTCGTTCATCGTGCAGGCGCCGGCGGGTTCGGGCAAGACAGAACTGCTGGTGCGGCGGTACCTGAAGCTGTTGGGCTGCGTGAAGCAGCCGGAATCGATTGTGGCCATCACGTTCACGCGCAAGGCGGCCTCTGAAATGAAACGCCGCGTGTTGGCGGCGCTGCAAGACAATCTAACGCTTGCGCCGGGCATTCTGGAGAATCCATCGCGGCTGCGCATTCAGACTATCGATTCGTTTTGCTTTTCACTCGCGCGGCAGATGCCTTTGCTGTCGGGCTTCGGCGCGCAGCCTGCGCTGATCGATGACGCGTCAGAATTACATCGAAGCGCGGCCCGCGCAACCTTGGCGCAGTTGGATAGCGGCCAGCCGTGGGCCGCATCGATCGAGCGCTTGCTGCGGCATCTCGACAACAACTTCGCGCGCATTGAAGAGTTGTTGATGGACATGCTGGGCAAGCGCGACCAATGGCTGCGGCTGATCTATCGCGGCTTCGACCGCGCTGAGTTAGAGGCGGCGTTGCAAGCTTCGATCAGTCACCGTTTGGCTGGAGTTCGCGCCGCGTTCATCCATGGCTTTGAAGCGGAGCTGCCAGGCGACGACGATCTGGCAACGTGGCAGGAGTTGGCAAAGAAGTATCTGACCGCGGATGGCGACTTCCGCAAGAACCTGGAGAAGAAGCTCAACGTCAGCCGCGACGACGCGGACATTCAGCGCTTCTCTGCGCATTTACATTCGGTGCGATCGCTTCCCGCGGCGAAGTACACCGATGAACAGTGGGACGTGCTGACGGCGTTGGTCGACCTGCTGAAAGTTGCCAATGCCCAATTGCGGCTGGTGTTTCAACAAGCGGGCCAAGTGGACTTCACCGAAGTGTCGCAGGCGGCGCTGCGCGCGCTGGGCACGGCGGAGAGTCCGACTGATTTGGCGTACTCGCTCGACTATCGCATCCAGCATCTGTTGGTGGATGAATTCCAGGACACGTCGTTCAGCCAGTATGCATTGCTCGAACGCTTGACCGCGGGTTGGCAGGCGGGCGATGAGCGCAGCCTGTTCCTGGTGGGCGATCCGATGCAATCGATCTATCGCTTCCGCGAAGCCGACGTCGGTCTGTTTCTGCGCACACGCAAAAGCGGACTCGGAGATCTGCAACTGACGCCGCTGACTTTGTCAGTCAACTTCCGTTCACAGCGCAATATTGTGGAGTGGGTGAATCAGGCGTTCCCCTCGATTCTTGCCGAGGCCGAAGATGCCGACACGGGCGCGGTGACGTATAGCCCATCGGTGGCGCATCATGTGGCGCTCGAAGGTGCGGCGGTTCAGGTGCATCCATTTTGCGAACGGCAGGACGAGGCCGAGGCAGAGCGTGTGCTGCAGATTGTGCGCGAAGCAAAAGAGGCCGGACGCACGGCGATTCTGGTGCGGGCGAAGAGTCATGCTGTGAAGATTGCGCATCGATTGACTGAGGCGGGCGTGCGGTTTCGTGCCGTGGAGTTGGAATCGTTGGGAGAGCGGCAAGTGATTCTGGATCTGCTATCGCTGACGCGCGCGATGCTCAACCCGGCGGATCGCACGGCGTGGCTGGCAGTGCTGCGCGCGCCCTGGTGCGGAATGACGTTGGCGCAGTTGCTTGCAGTGCCGGCGAATGCGGTGACAGCTGCGCCAGAAGTGCTGCGCGAGGCGATTGAGAATCGCGGCCGCACGCCTCTGCGGCGATGGGTGGAAGAGACATGGATCGCGCTCGGCGGTCCGGCGTGCGTGCAAAGCGAAACCGATCTGGAAGACTCGGACGCTTACTTCGAACTGCTGGAGACACATGCGCAAGGCGCGGAGATTGGCGATCCGGCTCTGTTCCAGAAGAGATTGGAGAAGCTGTTCGCCAAGCCCGATGTGGCGGCCGATGATTCCGTGCAGATTATGACGATGCACAAGTCGAAGGGTTTGCAGTTTGAGACGGTGATCCTGCCTGGACTGGGGCGCAAGCCTGGCAGCGATTCGACGAAGCTGCTTACGTGGCTGGAGACCGGCGGCAAGTTGTTGGTGGCGCCGATCAAAGAGACGGGCGAAAAGGACGAGGCGATTGCCGACTACATTCGCTCGATTGAGAAGCAGAAATCGAAGCTCGAAATCGCGCGGCTGCTGTATGTGGCGGCGACTCGAGCGAAGAGCACGCTGCACTTGCTGGGATATGTGAACGATAAGGGCAAGGCCGATGGTGCGTCGTTACTGAATTACCTTTGGAGCGCGGTGGGCGATGCGTTCGCGGGCGTGCAGCCGGCGCCGGTCGCGATGGATGAGGTGCGGGAACCTGTGGCAGTACGCAAACTTGCCGAGGGCTGGCGCGTTCCCGATCCTCCGCCTGCGGTGGAGTGGGGCGCGGAGCATACAGCGTTAGTGGCGGAAGAAGTTCCGCCAACTTTTGACTGGGCGAGCGATACGCTGCGTCACGCCGGCACGGTGGTGCATCGCATGATGCAGCGCATTGCGCGCGAAGGAATCGATGCGTGGAGCGCTGAAAGTGTTGAAGCAGAGCGGCCGTATTTCCTGGCGGCGCTGGCTACTCTGGGAGTGCCACCGGCGGAGATTTCCGATGCCGCGGATCGTGTGGCGCAGGCGCTCACCATGACGCTTGACGAGAAGCGCGGACGGTGGGCATTGTCGCAACATCAAGAGGCCGAGAGCGAATACGCACTGACGGGATTTGTAGATGGGAAGCTATTCTCGGGCACGGTGGACCGCACTTTCGTGGATGCGGGCATCCGTTGGATTGTCGATTTCAAGACCAGCGCTCACGAAGGAGGCGGGCTCGATGAGTTTCTGGATGAACAACAGCGGCGCTACCGGCGGCAGTTGGACCGGTATGCCGTGTTGATTGGTGAACTCGACGAGCGGCCCATCCGGTTGGGCTTGTACTTTCCGCTACTGGGCGGATGGCGCGAATGGTCAACGGCGTTCCGCGATGAGGATGATGGACTGGCCGAGCGGAAACGAGCCGCCCGCGCCGAGCCATAGGCTTTCGAGTCCCAACGGCAGGGAGAGCAGGCGATTCATTACCGGCGAGACGGGTTCCACTCCACTGGCAGCGGGGGCGTTGGTCATGGGTTCCCAGATGCGGAACTTCGCGAAGGCCACCGGCAGCAGAAGTGAATTAGCATAGGTGACACGCAATGTTCGGAAGCCGCACTCATCGGCCAGTTGGAGCAGGCGCGCTTTGGTGAAGCGCTGGCGTTCCATGGCGAATTCGGAATGCCGGCTGCGAAGCGCATCGAGCGCGGAGACGCGAATGACGGCGAGTCCGCCGGACTGCAACACGCGGGCAAATTCGCGCATCGGTTTCGCTTCTTCGCCGAGCGGCAGATGCACGATCACGTCCATGGACAGCAGAGCATCGAAGGACGCATCGGCAAATGGCAGGGCCTGAATATCGGCCTGGGCCTGGCGCTCAACGCCTAGCGACTTGCCATATTCGATGCCTTCCCAACCCAGATCAATGGGGTACATGGGCCAACCGTAGCGCTGCTGCAACGCCAAGGCGAAGTGGCCGGTGCCGCTGCCAGCTTCGAGCACGCGGCGGAATTTGCGCTTGCGGGCGATGGGGTCAAGCACGCCGAACATGATTTTGCGCATGCCCTGATACCACCAGAACTGGTCTTCCGATTTTGCGATGTTGGCGAATTCCGCAGGGTTCATCATATGGAGGGCAATTCTTTACTCTAGAACACTCCTGGCTTCGAACATCGCATGCGTGGCACAGAGGAAAAGCGGCAGCGCCAGTTCGGACATGGGAATGTTGTTGTAGAAGCGGCGCAGGTGGCTGCGCAGTTCAAACACAAATTTAGCGGCGACGGCGGGTGCGGTGCGCAGCGTGCGCTGCGAATCGGCGAGGCCATGGACCTTGTTTACGAAGCGGAAGAAGACCTCGAAGAGCAACGATTGGGAGAGCAGCAGGCTGCGCATCGGGTTTCGATCGCGCTGGACCGATTGGACAATATTTTGAGTCCGCGCTGGGGAATAGGCGCGTGCAATGTCTGCATACCCATTGGCAACGAGCCTTTCCTGCACGGCGGCGAGCACGCGCGGCAAACCGCGGGTGGCCGAACGGTAGAACTTGTCCACGGATTGGTGATCGAGCACCTCATAGGTGAGGGCGGAGCGGAGTTTGCCCTCAAACGGTCTGCTGGCGGCGAACAAGAGCACGGGCCAGGCTTTCTCCGTATCGCGGAAGCGTTCCATGTCTGAGAAGTAGGCAGCAGTAAAACGGTTACGCAGATGCAGTTGAAAGGCACGCGAAACTGCGCGGCACACACGGAAGTAGTGGCGTTGGCGCTCAATGGGAGGTTTGAGCCAGGCAATGGATTCGCGGCCTTCGAGCACAGTTCCATCCTCTGCGGCGAGGCAGAAGGGGGGGAGCTTGACCTCATGCACGGCAGCGGCAATGGCAAGCATGATCTGATATCGCGTCAGATAGTCAGGGCCGGCATTGGGCGGAACAAGAAAGGCACGCCCCGGGATGTCGCTCAGCAGTTGGAGCTGAGAGACATCGGGCAATGTTTGTTTGCGCTCCAGGTAAGGCAGGTGGATTTCACTATGCGGGTAGAGCTCGAGTTGTGAACGCAACTGCTTAGGCACTTCGCGGGTAAGCTTTGCCGGAAGTACGAAAGGCGTGGCCCAGGCGCCGCTGGGCGATTGACGCAGCCAAATGATGTTCTTTGTCATGTGAGTCGATCCGTATGATTGTACAGATCGAACCCGGCGATTTCCAAACAACTTGCTGCCCGAGGGTACTATTCGAACCAGCTAAATGATTGACCGGGTGCGCACTTGACGTGGCCGTAAATATTTTTTATTTGGTTGTGACTGGAGCTTTGCGTTGAGGTCTTCGAGCGATGCAAACAGGCCCATGAACGAGGGGGCGAGGCGGTGCGGACTGCGGCGGTAGCGGCTGAAGTCGCGCGCGCGGAACTGGCCATTGACGGCGATGACGGCTGCTCCCATCGGTTTATATTCGTGAGTACCCTGTGCCCAGGCGGTGTCGTTTTCAATCCAGAGTGCGAAGCCCATGATGATAATATATAGCCATCATGACACGTAGAACTTTTATTCCTGCCGCCGTGGGTTCGGCCTCAGCGTTGAGCCTGGGCATGTTTGCGCAACCAGTGAAGCGTAAGGGCCGCATCAAACAGTGCGTTACTGGTGGCGTGTTCGCAAGATCCGGACTGAGTTTTGAAGATCAGTGCAAAGCCGCGGCCAATGCCGGCGCGGTGGGTTTCGACCTGAAGGGCGCCGCAGACTTCGCCACGATCAAGAAATATGGCCTGATTCCTACGATGGTTCCTGGCGGAAGCACGATTCCCGATGGCACGAACCGGATCGAATTTCACGATAAGATCGAGAAGATCACGCGCGAGGCGATCGATGCCGCGGCATCGGTGAAGGCTCCGAACGTGATTCTGCTCGCTGGCAATCGCCGCGGGATGGGCGACGAGGAGGGCATCGCGAATTCGGTTACCCTCATTAATAAGTTGAAGGCGCAGGCCGAGGACAAGGGTGTTACGCTTTGCCTGGAACTGCTGAACAGCAAGGTGAATCACAAGGATTACCATTGCGACCACACGTGGTGGGGCGTGGAAGTTTGCAAGCGAGTTGGTTCGCCGCGGATCAAACTGCTTTACGACATCTATCATATGCAGATTATGGAAGGCGATATTATCCGCACGATTAAGGACAATATTCAGTATCTGGGCCACTTCCATACGGGCGGGAATCCGGGAAGGCATGAGATCGATTCCTCGCAGGAGTTGAATTACGGGGCGATTGCGCAGGCGCTGGTTGATATTGGGTACCAGGGCTACTTGGCGCACGAGTATTCGCCGGCTCAGGGTAAGGATTGGGCGAAGTCGTTTGAGCAGGCTATGTCGATTATGGATGTGTAGGTTTATCCGGGTTCAGACGAGGGCAAAAACAATTAACCACGGATGAACACAGATGGACACGGATAAGACAGCGGGGTCTTTCAGGGCGAGCTCGGTGACTTTAAAATTAGTCAGGGCAGGCAAATTGCCTGCCCCACCCTTATTTGGCGAATTTTTGGAGGCGCCAGTTTTTGATTTCGGCTACGTAGATGGCGCCGGTGGAGTCGATGGCGATGTTATGCACGAAATCCAGCTTTCCTGGTGTTTTTCCAAAGGAACTGAGGGTGCCTAGGACTTTGCCGTCGAGGCTGAGTTTGGCGATGCGGTTGTTCAGGCCGTCGCACATATAGAGGACGTTTTCCTTGGCGCTGTAGATGAGGCCCCAGGGTTGGCCTACGTCTGTCCATTTGGCGAGGAAGCGGCCGTTGGGGTCGAAGACCTGGACACGCGAGTTGTTGCGGTCGGCGACGTAGACGAGACCTTTCGAATCGACGGCGACGTCGTGAACCAGCGTGAACTCACCATCGGCGTTGCCTTTCGTGCCCCAGTGCGAGAGATACTCAAAATCTTTGTTGTACTTGACGACGCGTGAGTTGATGTAGCCGTCGGAGATGTAGAAGTCGCCGTTGGCGGCGAAGCTGACGCCGGTGGGGCGGTTGAAGGCGTAGTTGCTGTTGTTGTCGCCGGCGGCGCTGGTGGGCTGGGCGA
This sequence comes from uncultured Acidobacteriia bacterium, assembly GCA_903881085.1. GTDB lineage: Bacteria > Acidobacteriota > Terriglobia > Bryobacterales > Bryobacteraceae > CAIRSA01. Next base: position 9,263 of record CAIRSA010000134.1, on the reverse strand, counting down.
TCACCATCAGGACTTTGCCGGCGCGGTTGCATTTGATGACGGCGTGGCCGGCGACGTCGATGAGCCAGACGTTGCCTTGCGGGTCGATACGGATGCCGTGCGAGGACTTGACGGGGACGTCTTTCCAGGCTTGCAGGAACTTGCCGTTCTTGTCGAATTGGATGACCGGATGCGCGCCGCGGTTGAACACCCACACGCTGTCGTCTTTATCGACGGCCACTCCAGAGACTTCGCCGAAGTTCCAGCCGGCGGGCAGTTGGGCCCAGTTGGCGACGAGTTTATGAGGGAGAGCCGGGGCCGTTTGCGGATCGGCGGCGATGCAGGCGGAGACGACAAGCGCGAATGTGAGCAACAGTTTCATGGGGTGAGCGTATGCCAGGTGGGGTAGCAAAGTCAAGGGTGGGGTGCGGTGGGTTCGTTTTTTTTCGCGGAAGTGATTTGGTTGCAGTGCGTTGGGTGCGATTTTTGGGTTCGTTTTGAAAATTAGCATGGAATTTGGCTTTTTCCTTTCGCTTTTTTGTGCCGGCGTTGGGGTGCCGGCATCGTTTTGGTTGTAGCACGGGGGGCAAGGGGAATTTGGGGTTGGGATCCTTGGGTGTTGAGGGGAAAGGAGATTTAGTTGGGGAGAGGGCGTGATTCAATGGCGTACTTTGCGAGCGTGCAAAATCTACCGTTGCGTAAACCAGTCGCCGTGGCGTTGAGGGCTCAAGGGCCGATGGCCGCCCCGAGTAACACTAACAAGGATGACTACGCAGCAACGATATACTCGGCAATCGTCTTCGGCACCGGAATTTCTTCTCCATCCTCCGCCATGCCAGCTAGATGCATTAGAATGGCTCCGCGAATAAGCTCGGTGGTCTCTTCGAGCGTTGATCCGGCAGCAGCGCACCCGGGCAGATCTGGTACGTGCGCGCTGAAGCCCGTGCCGGTCTTTTCAAACAAAACTGCATATCTCATTTCAGCCCCGCTTGATTCAGGATACTATTTTGCGTCTTCGGATCAAGGTCCATCGAAGGATGGCCGGCAATTGTCACACGTCCCTTCTTGTCCGGATGTTTATATTGACGGTGGCTACCTGCCTGAGTAACCATTCGCCAGCCATCACGCTCCACCATCCGAATGACGTCCCGAACCTTCCTGAATTATTTCGCCGATCATCGTCTGTTGGCGGAGCAAGGCCAGCGACTTCCATCTGAACCGCCACGCCTGTCTCGAACCGGTGTCTAACGATGAATCGCCAGTGGCTTCGACGGGATGAGCCCGGAAAAAGAGATTCGGACGAACCCTTTCTCCGAGTCGCTGACGATTTGATCAGAGCAGCCGTTGCCTGACGCAACGGCGTTTCTCAGGACTGATACTGTGAAGCTTCCCATATGGGACCTGTGTCCAAAAACCCAAGCTGAAAATGTCTGGCTACAACTTGACACATAAACGATGCTCCGCAGAGCTCGGAATTTGTCAAAATGCTTGAAAGTGATCCCCTTGACAAGGGGCATCCCCTCTCTGCTTTCCAAATGGGAAGCAGACATAGAGGAGTGGCTCGGAGGAATCCCCAGTTGCTTTCGACCTCGATCACTTCACAAGGGCAACCTCCGATCGAGTTTCAGAAGAACATCCTCAAGCTGAAAAGCATTGCCCGCCATTAGTCGCTCAAATATTTCAAGGCCACCACTACTCGTTCCCGGAAGACGTTCTAGTGTCAGTGCAATGTCGATTAGATCCCCGGCAGCCGCCGCCCACCCGGTCCGAAAATCACCAATATCATCGCCGCATTCCTCCAAGAGAGCTTCAACTACACTGCAAACTCGCTCTGCCTCAAGACTGTGTTCCAAGAGTTCCTTTAGACGGTCAATCAATTGGCCGTTGTGTTGGACTCGAAGCAATGCGCGGTTTCGTTTTAGCGCGTCCAGGATTTGGCGCGAGCAATCATCCACTGTCGTCCACGGATAGTGGAAAACCCTCCTCCAGGCTTTCACCATCGCTTCATCGGCAGGGGGCAACACAGCGAGCAGTACACGAGTGGCCTCTGCTCGAGCCTTAGGGAATGCCCAAATCTCGGCCGCGGCAAACACTATTCCCAATCTCATGGCAGGAAGGATATCTGAATTCGCCACGCTCCCAGTGATGATGCTTTCCACTAGTTCCCTACAATATTCATCTTCCTTTACTAAACAATGCCTCAGCATCGCCACTTCGCCCACGGCCTGCGGCCCCAATCGCCAACTTCCTGCCTGCCATTGATCCAGACAAAAACCCGTGAGAGCAGGAGGAAGCCAGCTATGTAGTTGTGCGACCAGGCAAACGACTTTTTCATTGCCTAATATCTCAGGCTTCGTAAAGACCGATTTCAGTAGGTTTGACGCACGTTTACGGTCTGCTTCACCGATGAATTTTAGTTGCCAGCCGGCCAACGCGATCCAGACGCGAGGGTCCTCATTCCTTTCCACATGCCTTTCAAGAACGCGGAGCCAACCAGAAACATCTCTTGTCTCCCGAAGCATATACCCTCGGAATAGAGCCTCCAGCGGCGGATAGTTTCCCTGTGGCAGGATTCCACCGTTTCCGTCCCATAGTATGCTTCGGGAATTGCTGTCTACCCGGCCCTCCTCGGATGGGCCATTGCTAGCGGGTTCGGTTGGTGTGCGCGTCCATTCTACGAGCCAGCTTTCAATGAGCGCGCACGTCGCATCATCGAGTCCTTGTAGTTCTTCTGCCAGTTTCGAAAAGCTCCAGGACGCATGGGTTCTAAAGTCTTCTGAGCCGAATCCTTTCGCGGATAGTCTGTGAATGACTCTAAGCAGTTCCTTGGGATCGCAGGCCTGGGGTTCGGAAAGGTTTCTGATGGCTTCCGCTGCGTAGCGTTCATGCTTACCTGGCTTCAAATCCTGCAGCCAAGGCAAAACCAGAGCCGGATGAGTCTTGGCAAGTGCACCAAACTCTCTTGATGCCTCGACTACTCCACCTTTCATAAAATCTCGAGGATGGCCCCGACCTGTGCCGTCGTGAAGTTCGTCGAACAATCGCATTAAGGATTTTCTGGAGGCCGACGCCATCTGCGTCGAGCTAACTGGACTTTTGATCATCACTAGTGTTGCATTTCGATCAGGAGCTTTAGTGTTCGGAAGCACATGCTCAACTTCGGTGAGGAGTTTAGTCGCTTCCGGGGAAAGAAGGTTCAATGGGATAGCGCTAAGGACCCTTATCCTGGCTTCCTTGCTCCATTTCATCCGATCAAAACGCGTCTCCACGCCAAGATCCGGGCGACGAGGATAATAGACCCACTCCCGGATCTTTACTTCAAGTGTCTTAACCGTTTCGCGGCTCGAATAGGGTGTGAATGCCGAAATTAGATCCTTGCTGTCTTTGTGTTGATCCCTCGAATGGCCAAGCGCAAATCTGCGGGAATCCCCCAACAAGTAGTCTGCACATTCTTGGGGCTTCAATTTAGCCAGCCTGCAATATCCAATCGCAAATAGACGGTGGATACAGTGTATTTGGCAATCTTGATTTTCACTGGCAAACTTCAAAAAAGCATCAGGTGCCTCATCTGCGAACCCCGCGATTGCCACCTCAATACCAGAAGTCAGATCCTCGTGAAATCTACTTTCAAAGTCGAAGATCCGATCTTCACGATAGCTGAGACTCCATTCCCTCTCCACAGGTGCAGCGTAAACTATGGCAACATGCAGAACCCAAGGCCAGATCTGCTCAATGAATGTTTTGGGAGATGCTGCGGCTATTTTGGAAATGCCATGCCAACGACTTGAGTCCGTCACAATTTTCCTTACGGCGGCATAAGCAGCATCACCGTAACGAAGTGCATCGATGGCCTGATCAACAACTGGTGAGTCTGCGGGCGGCACTTCTGGAACTACAATCGGCTCAGCAGTCGCTTTTTCTAGCAACGCCCAAAGTTCGGCGGCAATCAACCGAGGCGCTAGGTCGGGACGACTTTGGGATACAACTTCTGGAAGCTGACTCCCCCAAATGTCCTGTCTAGGAGTCCGACGGATGCACGTTTCAGCAATAATGGCGGCACGTTCGCTCCATTGCTTAAGGTACGAGAGCGTTTGAATCGTAATGGCGTCACGCCTAGAGTCGGGGACCCAGCAGCGTTCAATTAAAGCCAGTGCACTATCTGTATTGAAAGTGAGCGCTGGGCGGAGCAGCCATGCAGCGAAGTATATTGAAACCTCGTCCCCCTGCATCATTGAAGGCATATCTCCAGCAATTTGAGCAAACCAGGCTGGGTTGCCCTGAATGCTCTTGATGATCTGCCCCTTAACTCTTGGATCGGAGAGGCCAGGATGGACCAGTCCGATCTCTATTGAATCTGGGTCAGCGACACGACCGAGAAATGTAATCAACAGAAACCTAATGTGCTGCCGCAGTTCGAGGCTTCCCCAAAGCCGTTGAAGTTCACGGCGATAGGCCGTTCGGTCCGCCTCCCGTAGGTAGTGGAGTGTACTCCAAAGAATCGGACGAACGAATAGTGAGTCTTGTTGTTCCAGAACATGCTGCGCAAGGCTTGCGACACCAGATGCGAAAGCGCGTGCCCGCACGAAATCAAAAATTGTCTGATGCCGAAAACCCATCCGCAGCTTTTCAGGGGAGTATGCGAGGATATCCGAGGCGACAAGGCGATCAATTTCTGTTCCAAATGAAATTCTGAATCGGGCGACAGGTAGCCAAAGGTCCTCCTCTGTGGACATGGCTGCCGCGATGGCCTCTAGGGCGCGTTCGGTGGATTCACCAAATGGTTTAGACACTCGGGCATGCAAGACCGACTCCATCATCGCTTGGTAGCTTCGCAAAACGATGGGTTGATCTTTCGCGAGGTGCTGAATGAAAAAGCTCAGGTGTTGTGGACGGCGGAGAAGCTCTTTTGCCTCGCCCGGCCAATTTGTCGAGTCGATTTGAATGGCTGTCAGGAGTTGCTCAACGGCTTTAAATGGTGGGTCCTCCAAAGTAACGGAATCGGGCTTAAGTGAAGTCAGCCTAAGGTCATGCTTGAATTCGAAACTCCGACAGGAAAGGAGGATGTGGAGGTTTTCGATTCCGCGCAATCGATCGATAAGGCGCAAGAGGACCGTAAGCCGCGAGGTGTGTTGAACCATCAAATCGCTTACCGCATCCAATTGGTCGATCAGAAGAACAACGGTCCTGCTTTCCGCCAGTTCCTTGAGGCAATCTGCTAAAGGAGCAGGCGTTCCCAAATGTTCTTGGAGGGCAGCCAGTGTCCCTAGTTCCGGTGGAAGCAAGTCAGCTTTTAGCGCCAAAAGCGCCACGCGGTCCATGGGAAGCCCTTCGGCGAGATGGGCAAGCAATGCAGATTTCCCGCTTCCTGGCTCTCCGAGTAAAACTGTGAAACTAGACGGCCGATCTAACTTGGTGAGTAGAGAATCTGATTCCGGTCGTTCCAGCCAAGTTCCTCCGATCCTCTGGGGCCAAGTCAATAGGCCTGTTGAAGCATTCCCCAAAATGCGCAATAGCTCAGATTCGTGAAGGTCTGTTCTCGGCAAGATTGCAGCGGTCTCATTTCTTAAGAAATCCGCAACATATTTCCGGGTTATATCGCCTCGTTGTAGCGCGACACCAACTCGAGTAAGATCCTCGTCAGCCTTCACCATGGCAGGGTACTTTACGAGCAGATTCTCAATGATTGGGGCTTTCTTACGTGCAGCTTTGAGCCCGAACTCGATTAATGCGGTCGGGCGATCTGCTCCTTTTTTCGAGTTACATCTTTTACAAGCACAGACGAGATTTAGTCGACCGAATAGGTCGAACGATTCGGGCAAACCATGTTTGGTGAGCACTTCCTTGCATTCATCAGGACGATCCGCCAAAGCTTCATTCAGTACGTGGTCGATCTCCATTGATAGAAGGCGCTCAATTGGGTCGCTGCAGTATGCGCATTTGCGATCATGAGCCTCCCAGTAGGCATGTCTCTCTTCGTACTTTTGGCGCTGCTTTGACACGTTTATTTTGATGAGTTTAACAATTTCATTTTACCTCTGCGCGACGGCTAAGTGTCGGCCCATTGAATCTCCCAATGAAAAAAAGTATGCGGATTGTCGGTTCTGGAGCCAGGAGCACAATTGCACCCATCATGGTGACTGAACGAATAGCCATTGAACTTCCACGGCCCGCGCTAGGCAGGCTGCGGCGCCTTGTTCGAGGTGGCTGCATAGTTGGCAGCCCGCCAAAGAGCCACAGAATCGTCGTTGTGGAAGATCAGTCCTCATAAGTCGGCTTGTGACCGCCGACCGGTGCTTTGTGCCGATGACGCGCCAATGGGAGAAAGCGGCTTCCCGTGGGTTCTCGATACGCCCCATAGCGTTCAAATTCTTGCGCCAAACGATTTGCAAAGTGACAATTAGTGTTGCTCTATTCAAACTGTAGAGGTGCGTCTGGGCGCTAACGGCGAAGAACCTCGGCAGCTATTGACTGCTCTCGAATTCGACAAGGATCCCACGCATCGCGGCAGGACTGACAATCCGCGTGCCCTTGTGACTCTTCATATCGAGGAGGACCTTGTCACCTGTCACGACAAACCGGGCCTGGCTGACTTCGGCGAGGTTGCGGCAGAAGAAGGACAAATCACGGATTCCAGCTGCGAGCGATTCCGCCGTGCCGACGCGGAGTCTGGCACGAAAGTACGGCCGCGCCGATACATCGAGGAGTTCGGTAATGAGCGCCTCGCAACCGACAAGCGTGAAAGCCCTGCGCTCCCACGTATCGAGGAGTTTTGCAGGAACACTTGCTGGAGAAAGAAGCGCGGAGAGCAGGATGTTCGTGTCCAGGATGAGACGCATCATGGGCGATGCGCGCTATTGGTGGCGTTTCGCGCGGACGTCTTGGACTGCCTCGTCGATCAGCTTTTGCAGATCGTCTGGCGGGACGTCAGCGAAGTCCGCGCGGGCTTCCTGGACGGTCTGATGAAGAATCCGCCAGCGAACAGCTTCTTCAATGAGCGTGGAGAGATCGCCTTCTTTCATCCCCTGGTCGTCCAGATAGGTGCGCAAGGCATGATCGGCGTCATTTGAGGAACTCGCGAACAACAGACTCGCTGCTGGTCAAACCGAAGCATTGACTGACCAGGCAAACCCAGCTACCTTGAAGTCGTGGGCAAGTGGAAACCTGGATTGGTTAGATTATGAAGACCTACACGTTTAAAGTTGTCGTTGAGCCGGATGAGGATCGATGGCATGCCTATTGCCCGGCGCTCCACCACTACGGCGCAGCCACTTGGGGCACCACCCGCGAGGAAGCAGCTAAACATATTCAGGAAGTCGTCCAGATCATCATCGATGAGTTGAGCGAAGACGGCACTGCCATTCCATTGGGTCCGAAAGAGGACGTTGCGGAATTCTCCGATGAACGAGTCGCGGTTTCTGTCTGAAGCATGGCCATCAACTACGCCCTGCTACGCAGCGTCACGGCGCGCGAAATCATAGCGGCCCTGCTTCGGGATGGGTTTTATTTTCGCACACATGGTAAAGGAAGTAGCCACCAACGCTACCAGCATCAGGACGGGAGACGCGTTACCGTTTCCTTGCATTAGTCATCGGATACATTCCCACCGAAAGCCTTGAAGGATATGCTGGAACACCAAGCATATTGGACCGATGATGACTTGAAGCGGCTCAAACTTCTCCCTTAGATGAATGTCTGTTTTCGAAGTCACAACTGGCCATCGCAGCCATTCATTCGGCGCTCTCAATTTTCCTGAGCGGCGTGCCACTCGCTTTTTCGCGGGAGCAGATGTGAGAACGGTTGAAAATATGGCGCTCGCAAGCTTGCGGGCAGGTGAATCACCCATAAGAGCTAAGTTAGCTGGGGAAGGGCGATTACCAATCGCCCGCAGATTACCAATCTGCCCCACATCGGCTGGGATTCGGACAGGTTAAGCTAGCCGGGCTCTGCTAAGATCCGGCGGACGGTTTCCAGCGTCATGAACAAGGTCATGGGCTGCAATGGGGATTCGACGAAGCCTCGCGAAAGATAGAATTGTTTGGCTTGGTCTGGGAGCGCGTGCACCAGGATTGCGAAGATGCCGGCCTCGGCGGAAACGTGCACGGCCCTGAGCATCGCATCGCGGAGCAGCGCTTGGCCGATGCCTCGATTGTGGTGGCGGCTGTCGATAGCAAGCCGGCCCAACAGCAGAATAGGGAGCGGATCGGGCGTGTTGCGCTGCATCGCTTTGGGGGCGGATTCTCGGCTGATAGCACCAGCGGAGAGGCAGTAGTAGCCGATCACTGTTTTGCCGCTGGCTACTACGAAGCAGCGGGATGTACCGGCCAAGTGGTTCTTAAGGGCGCGTTTCTTGAGCCATTCGTCCAGGGAGGGCTCACCACTGGCGAAGTCCTGGGTTTCATGAGCGCTGGAGATGGGTGTTGGCGGAGTTAGTGAAATGCGGGTCATTGGCAGCGCTGCCTCTTGCTATTTTTCCCATGGCGCTTTTGTTTTGAGGAGGCGCCGGAGCTTGTCCGTTGGCGGCAGCGGATTATCGATTAGGCGTTGGAGCTTTTCGAATGTTCCAGGCTTGACGGTGAAAAATGCTTGGTCAAGTAGGGTGTCTTCCGCCTGCCGGCAGGAGGCGTCGAGCATGAAATCGGAGCGGCTTCGGCCGAGGCGCGCTGCCGCCTGGTCAATCAGATCCCGCTGCCGGGTTTTGGCGCGGATGTTGATGGAGACCGATCCTGTGAGCTTCGATTGGGGCATATTTTGGTTCCTTTGTGCGCATCTTTAGGATACAAAACTGTGTAGTAGTTGTCACTACGCGCTAGCAGGGGGGGGATTAGGGCGGCTGGATTTTAAGTGAGATTTTGTATTTTTTCCTGGATATATTTGAATATTATTCTTTCGAATCCAATCGGCGAGGATAATGACAGAGAGCATTTGGGGCTTGTGCTGGGTGGATGGCGGCTGGTATTAAATACTGGTTTCTTGTTAGACATCTCTACGACTTGTTGGCAGTAATTGTTTGGAATTTGGGAGTTTTTGGAGTTAGTTTTGCACAGGCGAATCTCCTGCGCCACATAGTTTTTGCAAGAAGAACAAGATACTCCAGTTGTCCGGCTAGTTTCGAAGCATTGGGAAGCCGCCTCAATGAGGGCGATGTGACTTTAAAGTTAGTCAGGGCAGGCAAATTGCCCAAGGTCACTAAGCAGTTTTTCTCGGTGCTTTCTTTGGCTTGGCCGCTTTTGTCTTCGTGGCGACTTTTCGTTTTGGAAAGGAACAAGGGCGTGGCCAAATCTCGC
>CAIRSA010000133.1 GCA_903881085.1 uncultured Acidobacteriia bacterium | reverse complement strand
TACGCCGCCTTCATCCGCAATCGAATGCAAATGCGGAAGATCGCTGTATCAAACCCAGTCCAACAGCTTTTTCAAGGATAACCGAACTTGCCATCGGCCCTCCAGAACGGAGCCACATCGCTGTAAATGAACCCGGCAGAGTATCTATAGGAAAGTAGAAATCGAAACTTTCCTGACCTGTCTATGAAGCCCGTCCGCCTACCCATCCTCGCCGGAGCAAGGCCGCTCTCGAAAAACGATCCTGCTTCATCGAACTGAAATGGCACCACCACCTTGCCGTCGAGATCGACGTATCCCCATTTGCCTTCCTTCGCCAAGCTGGTCAGCCCTCCGTGGAATCCATTGCCGGTCGAATCGTAAATGAGCGGCACGCGCACGTTTCCAGCGAAGTCGGCAAATCCCCATTTCACCCCGCGAGACGCGAGTACCCTGCCTTCGCCAATGCTCTGCAGATTGTCGAATCCTTCGGCGACTACTTTGCCGGTTCGATCAATCAGCACGGCACCTCCATCCAGCCTACGGCCTGGTAAGCGTCGTCACCTTGATGCTAACCACGACCAGCAACGGCACCCAACTCCGCATGGAGCAGTTTGGTTTCGGTCCGGAACAGAATGCCGCCTACAACGGCGCCATCTGCGGCTGGCAGAAATTCCTCGGAAATCTGGAGCAGGTGTTGGCCCGGATCGATTGATCACCACTGAACGGAGCACAACCCAATCATAAAGATTCCACCAAACGTGCGATTTTCCGCCGGATCCACATCGTTTGCAGCATCCCCACCCTCGGCTACGTCTACAAACCGGCCGAGGAGGTCCAACAGTACGCCGGCTCGGTCCGCTTCGGCTTCGTCCCAATCCTGTTCGTCACGGGATTGCGTATGTGGAAAGGAAATCTGCTGCGAAGGCTCATTTAAAGATAATCAGACTGGATCAGGTCCGCATATTATACTTATCCTGTAAACCAGAATGGAGATCCGGAACACTACGTCTGAGCAGGGGCTGGAGTGGCTTGACACTCCGGAACTTCTCAGCCAACTCTTGATCGGCCTTCGAAACGTCGCGGTATACGAAGGTTACGAGCCAGCCCCATCGGACACATTCGTGAAGTGGATCGAATTTGTGCAACGCGTCTATCGATTGCTCGCAGGGCGTTCCTTCGATCCCACGCCCGGCCTGCAAAGCCTCACAGCTGAGACGGGTTGGCAGATGGCTCCCTTGCTTGATGAGTGCATGCGCTGGCCACGTGTAAGTCCGCAAGTCCGCGAGCAGGATGACATTCGCCGCATGCAGAGGTGTTGGCATTGCAAGCAGCGTGAGCATCCACAAAACTCAGTTGAACGTCTGTGCGACGAGTGCCTCTTGCGATTAGCCGATCTCATCACCCAGCGGACACCTCCTGAAGGCATCATCTTCTTTCGGACATACAACGCATCGCGCTGGTGCGTGCACGCCAACGCAGAAACAGTCCTGATGACTTGTGACGATTACGACTTCCTTGCCGATGGCCGTTGTGAACAATGTCTCCGCGCCGAATACAATCGACGGCACATTGCCTAACAAAGCCACATGCCACACTTTCGAAAACTAATAAGAAGCCAGGGTACTACTCTCAGGCGCTTCTCTCTCGCATTGCTGTTCGCTGCACCTGGTCACGGCGAACATACATTGACAGAAAGTCAGAGGAAGTTCCTGACAGGCTGGTTAGCGAAGCACTCCGAACTTCACCTCGCGACTGATGCAGATTGCGATTGTCAGGAAGATATCATTGAGACGCGCAAGACGGTCAACAGCGTTTGGAAAGGAGTAGCTGATTATCATCCCTACGTTGTCACTGGGGACTTCAACGGAGATGGGCACACCGACATTGCGGTCGTACTATTCACTCCGCAAAGGCCGCCTGATCAATACACGCTGGCGATCTTCAATGGGCCGCTTCAAATCGGCGGCCAGAATCCTGCCTCCCTAAAAGCCGGTCTCAACCTCAAGTATCACCGGCTGTTTTTCGGCCCACCACGGCCAAAGCCTTACCGTTTGGTGCTGGGCCGTTTTGACGTAGCGGGGATAGTAAATGAGCCGCAGGGCCGATCCAATCGGATGGTGGTTCCTTAGTTCGGTAAGCAATCACAAAGTCAGTTGAGTTGACTCAGTCGTTACGCCCATCTCCTTTGACGGCTCTTTTCAAAATAATCGGTCCGGATCATATCTGCCGAGCCACATGCTCACCACTTGCCCAGAGCGCAATCTCCAAGTAGGCTAAACATGGGTAAATGTAATGAGCCGCTTTCTTTGCCGCCTAAGAAGGCGGGTTTGGTCATGATAATCTCCCCGGCTTCTAGCGTGAGAATGCGCATTAGACGCAGCGTAGCGAGTCGTGTCCGGCCGCCGGGACATTGACGGATTTCTCAGG
>CAIRSA010000132.1 GCA_903881085.1 uncultured Acidobacteriia bacterium | reverse complement strand
TGAGAGGTCGAGTTTGCGGACTATAGCGATGATCTTCGTGAGTCGGTTAGCGAGGCGGTCAAGGTGCTTTCGGTTGGCATTCTGGGCTAGCGAGCGGCGGAAGATTTCCAAGGCGTGTTGCGCTCCGAGCAGGGAGTCGAGAAGGATTTGGAGGCCAGTGCGAGAGGAAGAGCTTAACAACTTCGGTTGTGGCGCCAGGTGGCGCGGCTTTGAGCTGGCACGATGAAACTCGCGATCGATATCGGTCAAAGTGATATCGACATAGAGCAAGGTCATGTCGGGCGAAGTGTGTCCGAGAAGTTTCATCACGGCGGGAAAGCTCATGCCGGACCGCAGCATTTCGGTGGCATAGGTGTGTCTGAGTTGATGAGGAACGATCTTGGTAGGCAACCCCACGGCGAAACAGACCTGGTGCAGGTAGTCGCGTAGTTGCCGTATCACGGTTCCCTTGGTGAGTGGGCGTGCCAACAGCAGACCATCGGCGGGCAACGGATCCAGCGCGCGGAAGAAGCGAAGGCGTTGGACGAGTTGACGGACAAAGTCATCGACCGGGACCATCCGTTCGGCTTTCGTTTTGCCAAGTGGCACAAGAATGGCCCACTTGTCTGGGGCGGTGGAATGCAGACAGTCGCAGGGCAGATCGGCACATTCGCCAATGCGCATACCGGTGTGACGAAGCAACAACAAGGCATTGGAGCCAAGATCGTTGCGGCGCAGAAACTCCTGCTGAAGCAGTTCATCCTGCTGCGCGGAGAGCGGGCGCGGCCGGCGTTGCGGCATGCGCGGAACATCCTCGTGGCGGATAAGTTGCGCCAGTTCGGGGAGTTGTTGGGTCCACGCCAGTTCATTGAGGATGCGGCGGATATGACCGATGCGATTGATGCAGGAGTCTGTCGCCGACAGAGGGGTTTCGCGGCGCAGGCGTGTCAACCAACCGAGAATGTGCGGCTCGCGGCGCAACTGCTCAAGACGGCATACTTCGGGATAGCCGGCTCCGAGCCAGGTCAGGAAATGACGCGTTGAGCCATGGTAATTGCCAACGGTGCTCGGATGGAGAGCGGCGCCGATGGAAGCAATGGCTTGCGCGAACGGCAGTGCCAGCGGATGTTGCAGCGGAGGGCGGCGTGCGCGGTTCATCATGACGGCGTCACCGGCAGCGGGCGGATGAGTTGTGCCACGGCGCGGGCATATTGGAGATAGACCTCTTGCGGCGTGACCTGGACATAGATCATCGTGGTGTGGATGTCGGCATGCCCCATCAACTGCATAAGCGCGGGCAGGCTGAGGCCGGTGCTCAACATATCCGAGGCGAAGGTGTGGCGGAAGCGGTGAGGATTGGCGAGTTTGATTCCGGTGGTGTGGCGATGGTAACGGAACAAAGATCGCAATCCGGCAGCAGTCATGCGCGAGCCTCGGGCGCGTCCTTTGAGCGAGACGAAAAGAGCGGCGGTGCAGGGATCTGGCCGTTCCAGGCGCAGATAGTGGTCGAGCAGTTGAATGGCTTCGGGAGCGAGCGGCAGAAAGCGGATCTTGCGGCCTTTGCCACGAACGCGAATTTGTCCTTCGGAAAGCAGGAAGTCATCGCGGTTTAGCGCCAGGACTTCGGCGGAGCGCAGTCCCTCGAACAGCATGATGCCGACGATGGCCAGGTCACGCGAAGTGCGGAAGCTGGACCAGAAACGCGCCACCTCATCCACCGACAGCGGAACGATATTGCGTTTGGGCTGCTTCACCCGCAAGCGGCTCATGGCCATCGGGGGTCTGCCGAGGCCCATCGGCCCGCGCCGCATAAACTGTTGATGAAAGCCGCGCGCAAACTGGCAAGGTGCATTGGGAAAGTCGTTGCGCAGCGCGCGGTCTATCACGCCGGTGCGGTGGTTGATGGTGGCGGCCGAGGGCCGTGGTTGTTGGGCGGACTGGAAACGCACATACTCCAGCAGGGTCGATTCGGTGAGGTCGCCTTCGGCAATGTCGGCTTTGTGATGCACGCTTTCCCACCAGCGCAGGAAGTGCAGCAGGTCATGTGCATAGATGCGCAAGCTGGTGTCGGCCAGGCGGCGAACGTATTCGCGGTCCAGATACCGGTTGACCCAGCCGACTTCACGGCCCGAGGGCTGTTCGACAACGCGGACCGGACTTTGTGCGGTGTTGGCTGTGCGCCTGTAGATCACTTGGAATGTCATCGCAGAGCGGCCTCCCAAAAAGCTTGAAACTGCCGCGCGGTTCCACCCTGGACGAAGAAGGAGTTTGGATCGTGGCCATCCGGCAGAGAGACCAGGTGAGCGTTGATGCCGCACTCGCCGAGAGTTCGCGCGAGACGCTGCGCCGCGCGTTGGCCGCTGCCATTGCTATCGGCATCGAAAGCCAGATAGACGGTTCTTGGGCCATCGCAGAGTTGGCGAAGCTGGTGTGAGTTGAGGTGACTGCCCATGGCGCAGGTGACGTTTTGAAAACCGGCCTGCCACAACACGGCGTAGTCGAACAGGCCCTCAACCAGAATCACATCCGGATACCGGCGGACTTGATCCCAGGAATACAAGCCACCTTTGGAGCCGGGTAAAAACCGGTGCGGCGGCGCTGCCGGAGAGATGCTACGGCCATACAGATTGCCTTCGAGCGGGAAGACGACGCGATGCATGTAGGCGTCGTAGCCGACAGCAGTGACCAAGCCGGCTTGACACATGGCTTGCAGCGGGTAGCCCAACTGAGTGAGCCAACCGCGCAGGCAACCGCCAGGTGCATAGCCAATGCGCATGTGCTCGATCAGTTGCGGCGAGTGGATTCCACGTTGGTGCAGATAGGCAACCGCTTCGCCGTGGCGGTGTAGGTGCATGCGATAGAACTCCGCGGCTGCGTCTAATAACGCCGGCAGTCCGCGCCACTGGCGCAGCAGCGCCAACGCTTGCGGGAACTTCACCTGATGATAGAGTTCGGCGAAGCGGATCACGTCGCCGCCGAGACCGCAACTGTAGCAGTAGAACAGGCTCTTGTTGGGGTCCACCAGGAAGCTTGGTTTGCGATCGGAGTGCAGCGGACACAGCCCCATCAACCGATCGCGGCTGAGACGCCGGATTGGCTGCCAATCAAGAGCCTGAAGATAGTCCAGCAGCGGAATCTGCTGTTTCAACGTGTCGAAAGTTGGGAAACTCATGGACTTCGTGCCTCGCTTGGAAGAATACGGCGGAATGCGCCCAGATCCCAGGCAAGGATGGTGGGTATGCGAAAAAGGCGCGCGTACGGCATGCTGGGCAGCCATTTTGCCCAGCGTCGCAGGGTGGAGGGATCGGGCAAGCGCGCCGGATCCTTGCAGTGCGGCGCTGCTTGCTCGATCGAGGCACCGGCGGCGACACGCTCGTCGGCCTGCTGCCGGCAGCGTAGACTGTATTGCCCGTAAGGTGCCAGCCAATCGGGCAGGATGGTAAAAGTCTTGTTGCATGGGCGGCAGATTCCGCGCCGCACCCAGATAGATTCGTGCAAGTCATCGTGGGCTTGACGAAGCCGCTGCCCGTGGCCGATGATCGTGTCCGCACCGCAAACGGGACACTGCCGCGGCAAAAGTGACAATGGAATCACCCCGGGTCGGTGTTGTCTTTCGTCTCTGGTAGTGCGATAAAAAGAATCAAGGCAGGCGTGAAGGCCCGCCGCTGACCGTTCTTGGCTAGAGTTCCGATCCGCTGGCTTGGCCTTCACGCTCCGGTAAAATAATATTCCAACGAAAAAAGAATACTACTTTGCAGTAGCGGCGGCCAGCCCTAACTCAGCGGATTGGCCGGTTAATACCCTTAAAAGAGCAGTTGAGTTCCTGTATTGCGGCAATCCTCTTCATTTGTAAGAGGTTGCGGGAATCCGAATTGTCACCCAATGGGTGAGTTAGTATTTTGGGGTGTCTGGCCGGGGCAAACAGGGGACGGACAGCGAAATTCCGGCCAAAAACGCCGGAATTTCATGTCCGTCCCCAGTTTGCGGAGTCTGGCCATCCTCAGGAATGCATTGGCAACTGCTTTTTCAAAGATCAAGAACGAGTGGCACTAGATTGGCAATCGACCTTCTTGAAATTGCCGAATTCTGCACGAAGCAAGTGACCTCGGCCATTCAGGCTCGCTCCGTACTCTGATATCCTTTCCCCATGAACCGCCGACAATTCCTTGCCACCATGGCGATCCCCGCCAAGCCCGCTCGACGCCCCAATGTGATCATGTTCATGACCGATGACCACGGCGCCTGGGCTACGGGCGCCTACGGCTGTTCGGAAATGCGCACGCCAAACATTGACAAGCTTGCTAAAGACGGTGCCCGCTTCACGCGCGCATTCGCCTGCACACCGGTCTGCAGTCCCAGCCGCATGACCTACATGACCGGCCGCCTGCCTTCCACCCACGGCGTGCAAGACTGGCTCGTTCCCGATGACAGCTTCGGTCCTAAGGGGACGCGCTGGCTCGACGGACATCCGACCTACGCCGAAGTCATCGCGGCCAATGGCTACAACATGGGTATGGTCGGCAAGTGGCACATGGGCGACGACGACAAAGCACAACGCGGCTTCACATACTGGGCCACGGTGCCCGGCGGTGGCGGGACTTACGAGAACCCCACCTTCGTCAAAAACGGCAAGACCATCGAATACAAAGGCTACAAGACGGACGCAGTGGGAGACTTCGCCATCGAATTCCTGGAACAGCAGAACAAAGAGAAGCCGTTCTACTTACTGGTCCCGTTCTACGCGCCGCACACGCCGTTCAACTATCAGCCGGAAGTCTATCGCGAGCCATTCAAGGACGCGAAGTTTTCCTGCTTCCCTGATACCCCGAAACACATGTGGCAGAAT
Source organism: uncultured Acidobacteriia bacterium (assembly GCA_903881085.1). GTDB lineage: Bacteria > Acidobacteriota > Terriglobia > Bryobacterales > Bryobacteraceae > CAIRSA01. The sequence continues at coordinate 3,862 of CAIRSA010000132.1, read as the reverse complement.
CCGGGGCTGGGCAACAACCACGGCAAGCAGGCGAGCAAGCTTGCCTATTCGGCGCTCATCAACGGCATGGATCACAATGTCGGCCGCATCCTGGCAAAACTCCAATCGCTGGGCCTGCGCGAGGACACGCTGGTTATCTTTACGGCCGACCAGGGCTGGAACGCAGGGCATCACGGAGTGTGGGGGAAGGGCAATGGTACGTGGCCGTTCAATATGTACGAAGAGTCGCTGCGCGTACCGCTGATCTGGAATCATCCGGGCCACATCCCGCCCGGCATCACGCCGAACCCCATGGTTTCGAGCTATGATTATTTCCCCACGATTCTGGATTACCTTGGCATCAAGGCGCCGCCCGATCCCAAACGTGTCGGCCGCAGTTACGCCGCCTTCGTAAAAGGCCAAACGCCGAGGTGGCAAAACCGTCTGTACTTCGAATACAGCAACGTTCGCGGCGTGCGCACGGAGACTTTGAAGTACGTGGAACGCACCAAGGAGTGGCCTAGCGAGTTATTCGATCTGGAAGCCGACCCTGGCGAAACAAAGAACGTCATTGATGATCCGGGTCATCAGAAGCAGCTGGAAACGCTGCGCACCGATCTGGCTCGCTACTTCCAGAAAAACGGCGCGCCACCGCTTGAAGAATGGCGCAAGACGACGAAGCAGAATTTGACTAAGTACACCAACTCGCTTCAACCTGCCAAATGAGGTGAGTTAATAGAGAGTATGGACGCGACGGTACAGTTGCCCGAAGCTCTACTCAATCGGTTGGAACGCCTCGCCGTTGAGGAGGGGACCAGTTTGGATGGCCTTCTGCAGCGGCTTGTTTCCGAGCACGTCGAACATCGCCGCGTAGTTTCCGGACAACACTCGAGGCTGCGACGAGATGTACAATTTCTCTTGATTCCGAGAGAAGTGACCGGAGAGATCCGCCATGTGACCGGGGCGGAGATCGACGAAATGTTCGCCCTCGATGACTTCATTTCATGACGTTAATGTCCTGCTGGCCCTAGTTGCAGGAGGACACATTCACCATTCCGTCGCACAAGATTGGTTCAGATCCTGTGAATCTGATTCTGTTGCCGTTTGCAGGGTGACTCACATGGGCCTACTTCGATTGTTAACCAATCGACAGGTCCTTCAATCCGGGGTTCATTCTATTCGCCAGGCTTGGGAAGTCTGGAATGAACTGGTCGAGGATAAGCGCATCTTCTTTGAGTCCGAACCGCCCGGATTGGAGCCAGTATGGAAAGCCTTTATGAATGATCCTGAGGTCGGGCCTTCCAGTTGGACCGATGCCTACTTGGCCTCATTTGCGATCCAATGCGATTTCGATATGGTGACGTTTGACCGGGGCTTTCGCCGCTGGAGAAATTTAAATACCAATCTTCTGCCGACAGCAGCTCCTTAGTGCGGATGCTGCATGTAGTGCTGGCGCAATAAATCCTTGCCATAATCGTTGCCATTCGGCGTGCGCACCACGGCGTGAATGTGCTCCTTAAACGGCAGGTTCGGGTTCGGCGTCAGGTGGCGAATGCCCACCGGCCGCTGGTGATCGAACTCGATCAAAATAACCGGGCTGTGGATGCGATAGTAGTAAACACTGGTGTCGCCGGTGCCGCCGATCCAGGCGAAGTAGGTCTCGTCGATGTGCTTGCGCACCTCTTCCATTTTGAGTTTCGCGTGGCCGTCGTCCATGTCCCGTACGTACTCATTGATCAACGCCAGCAACTGCTTCTTCTGCGCGGCATCGAAACCGGAAACCGGCGTGCCCGCATAGTCGAGGACGATGTTGTCTTTGAACGCTTCTGCCAGATTGTTGTTGCCGGTCTTCGAAACTTCCAGAATCGCCTTCTTCTGTTGTGCTTCGTTCAAAGCGCGGATCATCTTCAGCCCCATGTTTTGCTCATCCTGCAGAATGGTGAGTCCCTTGTATTTGCCCGAAGGCGCAATCACCGGCTCGGAGCCAAGAAACACGGGCGACATCACTACCTGGTCGCCCATCACAAAGTAGTTGATGATCAAATGGTGGCCATCGATCTGCCATCCCCATGGCTCCGTGGCAGAGGGCTCGCCCATGATCGTGATCCAGTAACGCCATTCGCCGTAGCGCACAAAATCGTTGTCATTCAGTTCGCCCAGCGTGTAGTTGAGCTTCATGATGTCGCGGGAGAGTTGCATGCCCTTGGCGCTGAGCGAGGCTTTCATCATGGCGAAGGCGGCGTCTTTCTGCTTGTCGGTCATGTCGAGGAAGCCGGCGCCCTGGCGGATGTAGAAGTCCTGATTCATCCACTTGCGCCACTCGTCGTCGTCGACCGGGAACTTGGTTTTCTTGCGCGTCTCTGGATCGAGCGAGGCGAGAAACGCGAGGGCCGCTTTGCGTGCCGGCTCGGTGGAGACGCCGGTGCGCTGAATCTTATACAGCCCCGATTGATTCGTGCCGTTGGTGCTGATCCCTTTGTACGGCTCGGCCAGGCCCTTCTTTTCAAAGTCGAGCGAGCGGGCTTTGAACTGCTTGTACATCTCCTCCGGCGTCAGCTTTTGCTGCTGCGAATAGAGAAGCGCCAGCAGGGGCGCGAAGAACATCAGAATCCAGATTCGTTTATGCATGGCTCATTGGATTGTATCGCGTGTGGGGAGGATTGCCAATCTGCCCCCAGCGGAGCGGGAAACCTGAGAAATAAAAGTGCACAAAAACCTATGAAATGTCATTTTTTCAACAGCCTACACGATTGATTCTTTGGGACTTGAAAGGACCTCAGCCTTTGCTCAGGTTTCGAGGGGCCGGTTTACTTTCAATCGGGTTCACGGCGGTGGCGGCGGAGGACTGGATCTGGCTTTGGATTCAATGGTGTGGCCGGTTCGATTGCGATTTTATTCGATTCTTTGTGCAGCGGTGTGCGGTTGTTGATGGAGGTTGTTAGTGGCATTTTGGATCCTTCACAGGCGGCCAGGACGAGGTGGACCCGAAAGATGGACAGGCGACCGGCGGTCGTAGGTTTAGTCTGGTCCATTGCCGCCACCTGACGGGAGATGTCGAGTTGTTCGATAAACGTTTCCATCATGGTCCATTACTAGCATTGGCGGCAGGGGGAGTTCCCAGACCGGAAGATGGGTGGGGCGGCGGTTGCAACCTATTCAGATCTCGAAGTCTTTTGTTTTTCAACGTTTGCGGGAAGGGGCCGGGCACTTGGGGCGGACGAAAATATCTTTCGATTGGTGGTGACTGCATTTCACCAGGATGAAGGATTCTGTGACTGCAAACGAATCGAGCCTTCGATTGGTCTCGGAGAAACAGAGAGATAGGCCTCGGGGCGGAACCGGGCAAAGCCGGGCGGCCGGAACTTGGTGGAGGATCTTGCCAAAGCGGCAGAGAATAACGAACTGCGCACGCAGCAACTGACCGGATCGGGGGTGCGGCCTGAAGAGCCTAGCGAAGGTTTTGCGGCGTTGGTGAACATTTTGGCCTGCAGTACAGCCGGGGAATGAAGTGGAGGCGGCGTTGATTGAGACGATGTCGATTGCCTGGTGGCTGCAGGTGCGACAGGCGAACATTTCAGCAGTAGGCCGGATGCCCACACCTGCAATCGGCCCTCCTCCGCCGTTTCCCAACCGGGCCGGCAGGCAATCGAAGAATCCCGCGAGGCTTCGAAGAAGCGATACGAGATACGCGGGGGGCATTCTCAAATTCCTAAAATCTGATAACGCGGAAAGATAGCCTCCCCGCATTTCAGACATCCCGACCTCGGCGGGGAATTGGGCCGGGAAATGGAAATTCAATTGATCCCGAAGAACCGCTTACTAACGTGCGGTGCTCGGTTAGTAGCAGGCAACCGCTAGCCGAGCCGCGCACGTCAGTAAGCGG
>CAIRSA010000131.1 GCA_903881085.1 uncultured Acidobacteriia bacterium | reverse complement strand
GACACTCCGCTCGGCTCGGTCGGATCTCTCCTTCCGGCTGGAGTCTGCTACCGGGCGCTTCGGCGCTTACCCGGACAGGACTTCCACCTGCTAGAACAACGCGTCTTTCAGGACGCACCATCCTACCAGTTTAACAGGACTATTCCATGAGCAACGTGCCGAATTCGCGGATCTGATCGATATCGACGCCGGTGCCTTCTTCGATCGGATACACAGCGAGATCGAGCGGCTTTTTATCTGGTTGATAAATGCGGGCGCGTGTGAACTTACCAGTAAGATGAACCGTGACGTTTTCTACTGGATAGTTCGAGTAATTGACCAGATGCAAAATCGTCTGCTTGCCGTCAGGCGAGACGAGTAAGTTCGATAACATGCTCGACACGTTGAACAGTCGCGCACCAAGATTGCGCCGGCCGGTCATTGTATTCACTTCTTTCCAGATTGCATCGAGTTTTTCGAGGTCCTCTTTTGAGAGAGTAATTTCTCCCGGTTTAGCGGAAGGAAATTTCCAGCCAGGAGGGCCGGTGAGCAGGCTGCCTCCGTTGCGCGTGAATTCGCGCAGCACCTGCTTTTGCGCATCGTTCAAGCTTTCAGGATCGACGTTAACAGCCATTGTGGCGCCTTTGAACATGGAAGTCTTTAGGCGGCTGGTTGGCGCGGGTCGCACCGGCGTGTGCTTAACCGCGATCATGTCGAGCACGCCGCCGGAGAGCAGTGCGCCGCTGTTGACATCCTGTACGACGGACATCTCCCCACCCGGCCGCCAGGCTCGCCAAGCCTTGTGTTCTTCCAGAAAGGCAAGTAACTGGGTGATGCGTGCCCAGCCTTCCAGCGCTTTCGCGTCGCGGGCGAGCAGGCTCTTTGCGAAGTCGTTTTCAAAGGTCACCACCCAGCGCGCGCCGGACATGGCGGCGTCGCCGATCGACTGCAGATAGCGCTCCACCGGAATAATCGTCTTAGGCGGAGGCGGGTTGGCGATCCAGATAGGCAGATCGCTCGCGGCTTGTGCGAAGCGCAGAAAGCCGGTGTTCGTGTCGATCCAAGGGCCGCCGCTGGGTGCCGCTTTCGCAGTGTCTTCCACTGTGTTGATGCCGGCCCACACGCCCTGACTCGTGGCCGAAACCAGTGCCGCGCCATCCATACGCATGCGCATCCGCAGGCCGATTTCGATGAAGCGGATGCCCGAATCGGCGAGGGTTTTGCGGATGTTGTCGTCGAACTCACCTTCGAGTGACACGCCTGTGAGTCCGAATTCCTTGGCTTTGCGGGCTTGATCGAGGGCATCCTTCGATGGCTTCACTACACCCAACACATCCACGCCTTGCTTGGCCGCCGCAGTCGCGAATTCCTTTGACCAAGCGGCGGGCTCAACTAGAACGCAATTGACGACGGTGCCCTTGAGCAGGTCAAGAGACTTGACGTCGCCAGATGGCCAGCGGACAGGAACCCAATCGGCCACTGAAGCCGCAAGTAGAAAAGCGAGGAGCATACTAACAGTATAGGAAGGCTAAGGGCCAACATGAAATAACATCACCCTGACTGCTCGGGCCCACGGGGCATTGGGCACTCCTGCCTGCCACGTCCCGCCTAATCGGGACGCCTGCCTGGCGTGCTCAAAAACGAGTCCCGATTAGTCGGGACGCGGCAGTGCGACGCCAATGTCGCTTACATTGGAGGTTTTGTGGCGCGCACACTTGTGTGTGCCGTCTCGACATTCGTGTCGAGACGTTTTCATTTGGGTCGTCCTGGTCAAGCCAAGGCTACTGTATTTCGAACGGTTTACGAACGCGTCGAGGCGAGTCTCGACGCGGCAGACACGAGTGTCCGCGCCACGAGAGCGTCGGTGCCGAAATGAAGGGTTTCGGCCAATGTTAGCGACACTGGAGTGAGATTCTGCGCCACGTCGATGGCTACAAGGCTTTTTTGTGCGGTGCCTAAGGCCGCAATTGCCGCAGGGCGTCGCTGGCCATCTGCCGCACCTCTGCATCCGTGCTTTGCGAGGCTTGCTGGAACTCGGCGATTGCCGCCGCCCGATTGCCTTGTGCCGCATAGATGGCTCCGATATCGAGATGGGCTCTGGCGAATGCGGGGCGGACGCGCAGGGCTTCGCGATATTCGTGGAGAGCGGCTTGCATCTGGTTCTTACGTTCGAGCAGATTGCCTTGCAGTTCGTGGGCTTCGGCCATTGCCGGATTAAGCGCTAAAGCCCGGGTCAATTTCTTCTGCGCATCATCGAACCGATTGAGCCGGACGAGCGTGAAACCGTGATTGAAGAGTGTTTCAGCTGAGTCCGTGCCGCGCGCGAAATGGCGTTCGGCTTCTCCGAAGGCGTTCTTAGCGGCGAGAAGATTGGCCAGATTGCCGTGTGCTTCTGCGAAATGCGGATCAATCTTCAATGCGCCTCGGAAGGCCGCTTCTGCGCGGGTTGCGTCGCCGGTTCCGGCAAGCGCGATACCCATCATATTGAAGGCATCGGCATGATCGGGATCGAGGGCGATGGATTTTTCGAAGGCCTGAATGGCGTCGGACTGGCGGCCCTGATTTGCGGCGACGGAGCCGATCTCATACCAGATCTCTCCGGAGTCAGGCGCGAGTGCGGAGGCCTGTTTAAGGACCAACGGATCCTGCCTGGCAACACCCAGGCGCCGCATCCCAAGAACATAACCGGGCTTCATGCGCATAGCTTCTTCGTAACTGGCGATGGCCTTGGCCATGTCGCCGTTGGCCTTGTGTGCGTCTCCTAGAATGACTTGGAATTCAGCGCGCGGCGGCTTGGGGAAATTTGCGATTCCGTTCCGCAGATTGCTTTGTTGATTCACTTGCACTGCCACGACGTAGGGCACGTCATCGGGCGCGGGCTTCGCAGGATAGAACGGAACGACTTCACCGCGATACCGCGTTTCGGGCGTTTCGTGACGTTCGGCGAAAGGCGCGAGCAGATCGCGGGCCGGTTTCTTGCGTTGGATCAGATGGTCCGTGATGACGGCGTGGACAACATCTTCCGTGCGGCGCTTGGGCATGTGGCAGGCGATGCAGTCCGTCCTTGCGGCGTCGTGCGGAGCGGCGTGGCATTTGGCGCAGGCGGCGTTGTAATGCGCCGTGGCTTGCGCGCCGCGTGGAATGTCGTGTGGGTTGTGGCAGGTGGTGCATTGCAGCTTGCCTTCACTTTTGAGGAAACACTTCGATTGGCGCAGGCGGTAGACCGAGCTTACGATTTCGAATTTGCCTTCCCGGCCAGAGCCCGCGGTGTGGTCGAAGAACAGCATGAAGGCGCTGAGCGGCTCACCGGCCTTGTGCGAGAAAGGACCGCGATCGAACTTGCGAATGGAATTAGGCAGGCGCGTGGAGGTGGTTTCCAGGTGGCATTGCATGCATACCTCCATCTGCTTGTCGCCCTTCAGATGTGCCGGATTGAGAATTGCTTTGCGCACTGCCGCGACATCGGGCTTGTCCGCCTGCGCGGCTTTGACGTGCGCCGCGCCTGGACCGTGGCATCGCTGGCAGTCGATACCCATCGGCATTTCGCCAATAAATACGGGCTCTGCAGCGATTTCATCGTGCCCGGCGGGGATCGCGGGATAACCGTTGTGGCAGAACATGCAGTCGTAGCCGATCTTACGGCGCGTTTCAGGGTGGGCGGAATCGTAGCCAGGGTTCATTGCCCAAGTACCGCCGTTTTCTGAATACCAGGCGAGAGGCAGTTCAATCAACGTGCCACGTACTGTGCGATGCAGAAACGTGCGGACCTTGTTGCCCGAACCCATCACGTAGTCAACCTGCAACTCTTCCACATTTGTTTCCCCGGCTTCCCAGCGGCGTTGAAGGAACTGCCCTTCCCTTTCCACGATTTCAAAATTCAAACCCGAGGCTTTGTGAAAGAACCGGCTGCCTTTCACAAGTTCAGCGCGCGGTTTGTAGAGGGCTCTCGCCATGCCGGTGTTGCGGTAGGTGGCGGCGATTTTAGGATGGCATCCAGCGCACGTGTTGGCCGCGGCATATTCATTGGTGACAGGCGGGGCAGACTGCTTGGCGCAACTGGCAATAATCACGAAAAGACAAAGGACGACTGACCTCACGCAGATTTGATCTCCGTCCACAAGCGGTCGCGCAGGCGTTGCGCCTGCGGCGTCAGGGTCTCAAACCATTGCCCGCGGGCCAGTGTTTCATCAGTGGGATACAACACACGATTTTCCTGTTCTTTGGCTGGCAGAAGTGCGCGTGCCGCACCGTTGGCTGAGGCGGTGCGCGCGCTGACTGAAATCGCCGCCGCGACATTGGGCCGCAGCAGATAGTCAATAAATTTGTGTGCCAGATCCTGACGCCGGCTTTCACGCAGAATCGCAGCGTTGTCCACATACAGAGCGAAGCCTTCGCGGGGAAAGCTGAAGTCAAGGTGTGGCGCGGAATCCATCGCCTGCTGTGCGGTGGTCGACCACAACTGCGCGGCCAACACATCGCCAGCGACGAGTTGATCGCGCACTTCCGCATTCAAGTACGCGCGCAGCAGCTTCTTCTGCACCATCGCATCAGCCTTAGCCGCCATCAGGTCCGTATTGTCCTGCGAATTCAGTTTATGGCCAAGCTTGAGCAGTGCAGCACCCAGCACTTCTCCAGGATCATCGAGCATGGTCATCTGGCCTGACAGTCGCGAAGACCACATGTCGGCCCATGTTTCGGGCGCTGGCTGCACCTTCCTGTTGTAAACGATGCCGGTGGCGGCCCACATGTAGGGCACGCTCCACTCCAGCTTCTGATCCCATTGCGGCGCGCGGAACATTCCGGCAAGATTGTTCAATCCAGGCAGCAGATCGTGACGCAGTGGGGCGAGCAGGCCCGATTCACGCATCGGGCGTATGAAGTAATTTGACGGAAAGACAACGTCCCAACCGGAGTTGCCGGAGAATACCCGGGCCAGCATCTCTTCATTGCTCTCATATGTGGAGTAGCGAACCTTGACGCCAAATTCCGCTTCAAAGTTCGGGATCGTATCGGGCGCAACATAGGCCGACCAATTGAAGACGTTGAGACGCGGGCGGCGGTCCTGCGAGCAGCCCACGGCGGCCGCGCCCGAGGCAAGGAAGGCACGGCGCTTCATTCTGTACGCAGCCTCTCTGAAATCAAAATCATCAGGCCGAGGGCAACCGTAATTAGAGCTGAAATCGCATTCACAACCGGGTTTGCTCCGCGGCGGGCCATCGCATAGATGACCATGGGCAGCGTCTCCGAATCGATGCCGGCTACCATGCTGGTAATCACGTAATCATCGAATGAGATGGTAAACACAAGCAGTGCGGCCGCACCGACCGCCGGCCACAACTGCGGCAAGGTAACGTAGCCGAAGGCCTGCCATGGCCGCGCACCCAGATCAAGAGCGGCCTCTTCCAATGCGCGGTCCAGCGAACGCAAACGCGCCATCACCACGATGACCACAAACACAATCGAAAATGCGATGTGCGCCAAAATCACCGTAAACATGCCCAGTTGCACGTTGACGTAGCGGAACAGCCACTGAAAAAACGCAAGCAACGAAATGCCCGTAACAATCTCCGGCGTGATCAACGACAGATAGAGACTGCCGGCCAGCCAGGAAGATCCGCGCTTCCACAGTCCATAAGCGCAAAGTGTGCCAATTACGGTGGCGCATATCGTAGCTGCAAAGGCGATGAGCAAACTGTTCCAAGTGGCTTCGCCCAACTGCGTATCCTGAAAGGCCGCGTGATACCAGACCAGTGAGAAGCCTTCCCAAACGGTAAACTTCGAACGGTTGAAGCTGAACACCAACAGAATCGCCAGCGGCAGATGCAGGAACAGGTAGACCGCTGCTGCGTAAAGCGGCAGAGTGCGAGACTTCATAAAAGCTCCTCCCCATCGCGGCGTAGCAGGAAGCACAGCATCAGCATCACCAGTGCCATCAGGGCCAGCGAGACGGCCGCACCGAACGGCCAATCGCGCGCTGCGGTGAACTGGTTCTGCACCAGATTACCGATCATGATGCTCTTGCCGCCACCCAGCAGGTCAGGCGTAAGATAAGCGCCCAGGCAGGGGATAAACACGAGCAGCGATCCGGCACGAATGCCCGGCAGGCACAACGGTATGGTCACGCGGAACAACACGCTCCAGGGCCGCGCACCAAGATCGGCCGCCGCTTCCAGCAGCGACTTATCCAGCTTTTCAAGACTGCTGTAAAGCGGCAGCACCATAAACGGAAGGTAGCCGTAGACCAGCCCGACGATCACGGCCGTTGGATTGTAGAGCAGCGGCAGCGGGTCTTTGATGAGACCGAACGCTTGCAGCACGGTGTTGACCAGGCCAGTGTCGCGCAGCAGAAACATCCAGGCGTAAGTGCGGATCAGGAAGCTGGTCCAGAATGGCAGCATCACCAGATGCAAGTAGAGCGTACGCCGCGATCCTGCGCGGCTGATGAACAGCGCCAGAGGAAATCCAAGCACCAGGCACAGGGCCGTGGACACAGCAGCCATGGCGAAGGTGCGAACCAGAATCGAACCATACAACGGATCCCAGAATCGGGTATAGTTTTCAAGCGTCCAGGGAAGTTCCACGCCACCGTAAGCACCGCGCGAAAGAAAGCTATAGGAAACAATCACGGCCATGGGCGCAAGGAACAGCAGCGCCGTCACCACAACCGCAGGAGCCAGTGCCGCGCGCCTCATGCGTCGCACCTCAACTCTTCTTCCTGACGCCACCAAAGGGTGGCGTCCCTGCCTGTCACAGGAATTTCGCTGAATCGGGAAACCTGCGCGGTGACCGCTTCGTCGAGCTTAGACCGGGTATGGATTTGAACGCAATCTCCCAGAAACACGATCTGTTCCACCTGCACTTGCAAGCTTCGCGCAGCATCGGACGGAGCGGAAAGGTGCAGGGCTTCCGGGCGGACGCCAACGCCATCGATCCAATTGACAGCGCCCAAAAACGAAGCGACAAACTTTGTGCGCGGATGCAGATACATTTCCTGCGGCGTGCCGCTCTGCTCCAGTTTGCCGCCATTCATAACAGCTAACGAATCGCTCATGGAGAGCGCCTCGGCGCGGTCGTGCGTGATGAACAGAAACGTCGTCCCAACGCGGCGTTGCAGGCTCTTCAGTTCGCTGCGTACCTGCTCACGCAGATTGGGGTCAAGGGCTGACAGCGGCTCGTCAAGTAGTAGCACGGCTGGTTCGGTAACCAGGCTGCGCGCAAGCGCCACGCGCTGTTTCTCACCGCCCGAAAGCTGCGAGGGCAGCCGTGATTCCTTGCCGCCCAACTGCACCAGCTCGATCGCCTCGCGGGTACGCCGGTCTACATCGTTTGCCGATCTTCGTCGCAACCCGAATTCAATATTCTGCTGAACCGTGAGATGCGGAAACAGGGCATAACTTTGGAAGACCGTGCTGACGTTGCGCTCGTAGGGTTTGTCGTCGACGATGGACCGGCCTTCCAGTTCGATGACGCCTGCATCCGGCGTTTCGAATCCTGCAATCAGGCGCAGGGTAGTAGTCTTGCCGCAGCCCGAGGGACCAACCAGGCCGTAAAAACTGCCGCGGGGAATCGATAAGGAAACGCGATCCACCGCCTGATGAGACAGGAATCGTTTGGACACGCCGTCGAGCCTTAAGATGGGATCCATATCTCGTTGTATTGTACATGGCGGCGATAGCGTGCGATCATGGGCTTGACAATGTCCATCTACCAACCGGAGCTGGCTCCGATGTCGGAAGCGGTTACCGAAGGCGTACGAGTTGAAGTGATCTCGCAGCATTCGCCGGAACACTCCAAACTCGAGCTAGGACAGTGGGTGTTTCAGTACACGGTGCGCATCACCAATCAAAGCACGGATACGGTGCGCCTGCTGAGCCGCCATTGGATCATCACCGACGCCTTGGACGAAGTGCGTGAAGTAAAAGGACCCGGCGTGATTGGTGAGACGCCGATTCTTGCTCCGGGCGAATCCTTCAAGTATTCCTCGTGGTGTCCGATCAAGACGCCAACTGGCACGATGCACGGCACCTACCGGATGGTTCGTACCAATGGCGGGGAGTTCGATATAGAAGTCGCGCCATTCGCCTTGAGAGCCCGCTATTCGGTTCACTAATAGGGTTTAAATAATTTGAATTTGGACAGACGGATCGCCTGTCCTACCCACGGAAGTGCGGTGTCTTCAAGGGTGGGACCGGCGATTCGCCGGTCCAATTCGCGGTCAAGCCGATTCCTTCACATCCCTAACTGCGAACCAGGTTCTGCCGAAACGAATTCAGAAGCCTTCTTGCCGCACCTGCGTCGGGCCCCAGTTGGTCGGGATCAAGCGGCATGTTGAGGAAGGTAGTATAGCCGGGGAGATCGTGCACATCCGTCCCCTGCAAATTCTGGAAGCCCATTGACCAGTCCGGGAACTCACGCTCTGTGATCTTTCGTGTGAACAAGAGGATGGTGCCGTGGTGACGTTTGTCCTTTGAGATTTTTGAAAACAGAGCCTCGACGGCCACTTCGGGTCCTTCCAGCACTTGCATGAAGTTGCCATCCTTGTAAAGGAGCATGCCGGTGATTCCCAATCTCTGGTTGCTCAGGCGCGCCTTTTTCAGTAATCGAACCAGTTCGTCTTCCGAAAAGTCTCGAACAGCTGAACTGACATAGATTAGCGATACCATGCAATTCTCATCGGCAAGGTAGCCGGAAATCTTAGGACAGATTTAACCCTCGGGTTCGTAGGGCTGATAACCATGGCGGAGCATGGCCACCCGGACCGACTCCGCAGCAGTTGGGGCGACGTAAAAAAATGCTCCGGTCAACTCGCGGCGAAACAGCAAACCCCCAATGTACGTATCGGTCTCTACCAGGTAGTCGATGCCGTCTTCGGTGAGCGCTGTTTCCAGCGCCAACGAATCTTTGAGCCGTTTGGCGATATATACCAATTCCAGTTCCTGCTCACCGAAGAATTCGACGTCGCGCTGCATCTATTTCTTGACCATCCCTGCAATCCGCTCTGAGAATGCTTCATACGCTTCTGGCCCGCGACGCTTCATATATTCGACGTAGCGAGTCCCCACGGCTTCCAGATTGTGCCACGCCATCGGATCCTTGGTTGCGGCACGGTAGTGCGGCAGAAAGTCGCGAACACGCTCCCACACCAGCAGCAATTCGCGCCCGCTTTCAAAGAACAACTCTTCGTTTAAAACACCAGCCGTGATGAAGCCCGCAACCATGTCCCAATAGGTGACAACCTGACGGAAGTAAGCATTCCGCTCCGAGCCAGGCGGGCAGTGTTGCTGAAACTCCTGCATGTTCTTGCAGCTGAAAGTACTACCGAAATAGTCCCGGGCTGCCCGCATTTTGTCCTCGCGGCGCATTTCATACAACTTCAAAATCAGATTGACGTCTTCATAGGTGGCATGAATAGGCATATACATTTAACTTTATCACTCGGTGAGAGGAATTCCGTGTTCGGCCCACCATTACTATCTATGGTAGCCGCTCGCATTTCCGACGATGAACTGGCGCACTGGCTGGCGCTGCGGTTGATTCCCGGGCTTGGGCCCCGGACATCCGCGAAATTGATTGAGGCGTACAAGTCGCCGATGAAGATCTTCCGCGCCTCGGTGTCGGAGTTGGAGGGCGCCGGGATCTCCGGCAGCACGGCGCGCTCCATTGTCAGCGGCTGCACCTTTGAAGACGCCGTCGATCAGCAGAACAAGATGCTCGAAGCCGGAGCCGGCTTTCTGCCTATCACCGATCCACGGTATCCCGCCAAGCTGAAACCGATATACGATCCGCCGTTAGGGTTGTTCTACAAGGGAAATCCGCACTTGTCAGAGTCGGTTTGCGTGGCAGTGGTTGGAACGCGCCACCCGACGCCTTATGGAGTCGCAGCAACGGAGCGCCTTGCGGCCGACCTTGCCTCGGCCGGAATTGCGATTGTCAGCGGCATGGCGCGTGGTATCGATACGGCAGCCCACAAGGCCGCTTTGAGCTGGGGCGGCGAAACGATCACCATTTTCGGATGCGGCGTAGATTTAATTTACCCACAGGAGAACCGCAAGCTTTACAACGAGATAGCTGAAAAGGGGCTCATGCTTTCGGAGTTTCCCATGGGCTCGCCCGCATTTCCTCAGAACTTTCCTATTCGCAATCGCATCATATCCGGTATGTCGAGCGGCGTCCTGATCGTGGAGGGCGCGCAATACAGCGGGTCAACAATCACCGCCCGGCTGGCTCTGGATCATGGGCGCGATGTGTTCGCCGTACCTGGCAACATCACCTCCAAAATGAGCTGGGCTCCCAATCTGCTGATCAAGCAGGGGGCGAAGCTCGTTCAGGACTGGAACGACGTTTTTAACGAGCTTTCTCCCGAAGACCGGAGGCTTCTATCAATTAAAAAAGCCGGCAAATCGGGCGGCTATGCGCAGCAAACCACTTTGCCTCTTACTCCGCAAGAAGGACTCAACAAGGCAATTCTTGAATGTCTTCAAGTAGATACAGCTACCCATATTGACGACTTGATGTCAACAATGGAAAACTATTCCTCGTCGGAGCTTATCGCCGGACTGTTCGAACTGGAGATGTTGGGAATGGTAAAGCAACTTCCGGGCAAGAACTTTGTTAAAGTGTGGTGAGAGTCCCGCAGAGATTATTAGGTAACTTTATAAACTATGGCTAAATCACTCGTCATCGTCGAATCGCCGGCGAAGGCGAAAACAATCGGTAAGTATCTGGGCAAGGATTTCACTGTCAAGGCGTCGCTTGGGCACATCAAGGACCTTCCGAAGAAGGACCTGTCCGTGAACGTCGACCGCGGCTTCGAACCCACCTACGAAGTCATCGAGGGCAAAAAGAAGCTCATCGGTGAACTGCGGACGGCTGCCAAGGGTATGGACAACATCTACCTCGCGGCCGATCCTGATCGCGAAGGCGAAGCGATCTGTTTCCATCTCCAGGAAGAATTGGAGTCGAAGAAAGCGGGGGGGCCGAAAATCTTCCGCGTGATGTTTAACGAAATTACGCAGAAGTCCATTCAGAAGGCGATGTTGAATCCCATGGAGGTCAACGTACATCTGGTGGAAGCGCAGCAGGCGCGGCGCGTGCTCGACCGGCTTGTGGGCTACAAGATCTCCCCGCTGCTGTGGGATAAGGTGCGGCGCGGACTTTCGGCGGGCCGCGTACAGACCGTAGCGTTGCGGTTGATCGTGGACCGCGAGCGGTCAATCAAAGAATTCCAAAAGACCGAATACTGGACCATCGACGCAGCGTTGAACGCCAAGAAACCGCCTATCCTAAACTGCCGGTTGGCCAAGCGCGATGGCGAAAACGTGACGATCCCCGACCAGGCCACGTCCGATGCGCTGCTGGCCGATCTGGAAAACACCACGTATCTGGTGAACTCGGTAGGGACGCGGGAAAAGAAGCGCAATCCAGTGCCGCCGTTCATCACATCTACGTTGCAGCAGGAATCCGCGCGAAAACTTCGCTTCAGCGTTAAGCGCACCATGGGCCTTGCCCAGCGCCTGTATGAAGGCGTGGAGTTGGGCGACGAGGGCGCAACCGGTTTGATCAGCTACATGCGTACCGATTCAACGCGCGTCTCTGACGATGCGTTGACGGAAGTCCGGGAATTGATCGGCCAGCGCTACGGCGCAAACTATGTGCCGGAAAAGCCAAACGTGTACAAGGGCAAGAAAGATGCACAGGATGCGCACGAAGCGATCCGCCCAACTTCGGCCATGCGTACGCCCGATGAGTTGGCAAACATTCTGCAGGAAGACGAACTGAAGCTATACCGCTTGATCTGGAACCGCTTCGTTGCTTCGCAGATGCTGCCCGCGTTGTTCGATCAAACGACGATCGACGTAGCCGCCGCTGGCGCGAGCAAAGCGCAGTATATGTTCCGAGCCACAGGCTCCGTGCCGAAGTTCGACGGCTTCCTGGCCGTGTACGAAGAAGGCAAGGACGCCAAGGACGAAGACGACGAAGAGTTGAAGCACAAGCTTCCGCTGGTGACCGAAGGCGAGACGCTGAAGTTCAAAGCGATCACGCCCGAACAGCACTTCACCGAACCGCCGCCCCGGTTTACCGAAGCGACGCTGGTGAAGGAGTTGGAATCAGACGGCGTGGGCCGTCCTTCCACTTACGCGTCCATTTTGTCAACCATCCAAGAGCGCGAATACGTGAAGAAAGAAGGCGGCAAGTTCTATCCCACTGAGCTTGGCATGGTGGTTACGGATCTGTTGCTGGAATGCTTCAACGACATCTTCGACGTGGAGTACACGCGCCGCATGGAAGAAGCGCTCGACGAAATCGAAGAGGGCAAGATCGATTGGCGCGCCGCCATGGGCGAGTTCTACAACAAGTTCGCCGACGATCTGGTGCGCGCCGAAACGCAGATGACCGACATCAAGCGGATGGAAAAACCCACCGACTTGATTTGCGAAAAGTGCAATAAGCCGATGGTGATCAAATGGGGCCGGCACGGCAGCTTTATCGCCTGCACCGGTTACCCGGAGTGCACCAATACACGCGAATTGACGGTGGATCTGGCCGACGTCGATAAGGTCGATCTGAGCGATCAGGGCGACGAAGAGTATTGCGAAAACTGCGGCCGCACCATGGTCCTGAAGAAGGGCCGCTTTGGGACGTTCTTTGCCTGCTCCGGTTATCCGGATTGCAAGACGACCAAGCCGCTGGGCGGCGAGCAGAAGAAGGCCGATGTTCCGCTGGATGAAAAGTGCCCCACCTGCGACAGCAATCTGGTGATGAAGTTCGGGCGCTTCGGCGAGTTCACGGCGTGCAGCAACTACCCCACCTGCAAGTTCGTTAAGCAGAAGACGATCGGTGTAAAATGCCCGACGTGCAAAGAAGGCGATGTGGTGGAACGCCGCTCCAAGCGCGGCAAGACGTTTTTCGGATGCCACCGCTATCCGGATTGCGACTTTGTGGCGTGGGGACGGCCGATCGACGAAGCCTGCCCTGAGTGCAAGAGCCCGTTCATGATTGAGAAATATCTGAAGGCTGGCAACTTTGCGCAATGTCCGAATAACGAGTGCAAGTACAAGCGTCCGCTGGAAGCAGCGGTCGCCGTATAAGTGCTTCGAGGCGTCATCCCGATTCTGCAAACTCCTTTCGATGAAGGAGGACGCCTCGACCTCAATTCCCTGCGCCGCGAAGTGGCTTATGTTTGCGACGCCGGCGCGGATGGAATGTGTTTCCCAGGTTTTGTCAGCGAATGGTGGAAGCTTTCCGAAGAAGAGATTCTTCTGGCGGCGAAAATCATTCGCGAATCCAGTTCAATTCCTGTTGTATTCAACGTAACTGCGCAATCCACGTATCACGCCGTGGCGCAGGCTCACGCGTTCGAACAGATTGGGTGCGAGGCGATGATGGTGTTGCCGCCGTTCGTTGTGCCGGCCTCGCCAGATGCGGTTATGGCCCATCTGGGCGCGGTGATGGATGCAACTCGGGTGCCGCAGATCCTGCAATATTCAGCCTCCTTGACTGGCGTGCGGATATCGATGGAAAGCCTGCGTGATCTCGCCGCAAAATACCCGGCATTTTCTTCCATAAAAGTCGATTTCATTCCACCGGGACCGATGACAACGGCACTTGTAGAGGCGTTTCCAGCGGGGCGGATGAGCTACCTGATCGGATATTCAGGCCTGCATTTACCGGAATTTCTGGCCCGTGGCGGGCACGGACTGATGGGCGGCGCTGGACACGTCGGCCCGGATGTCCACGCCTTCAAAGAACTGCTGGCTGGCCACGCGGAACCGTTTGAAAAACTGCTGCCGCTCCTAAATTTTGAGATGCAAACCATCGACCTCTGCACAGCCGTGCATAAACTGCTGCTGAAAGACCAGGGCGTCTTCGCAGCTGCCCAATTGCGAAATCCAGGCGCGGGACTCGACGAGGTTCAGACGCGACTGGCACGCCAGCTTTTTTCCGCCACAATCTGACACCTGGAAAATACTAGAATGAAGATGTTCATGACACATCTCATTCGGCTTTTTTTACCAGCGCTGCTTTCGGCAGCCTCACTTTTGACCGCCGCTTCTCCGGAACCGGCAAAAAAACCCAAGCTCGTGGTCGGGATTGTGATCGACCAGTTCCGTTACGATTACTTGCTCAAGTTCCAAAAGGACTACAACGCGGGATTAGCGCGTTTAATGAAAGATGGGGCCGTGTTTACGGATGCCCATTACGTCCACTCCAACACAGTAACGGCCATCGGCCATTCTACGTTTTTATCCGGGGCGCCGCCTTCGGCCAGCGGCATTATTGCTAACGAGTGGTATGAACGGTCTACGGGAAAGACGGTCACCAGCGTGTCGGACCCGCAGACGAAACTGCTCGGCGCGCCGGGCGACGCGGGATCTTCGCCTCGCCGCCTACTGGTCAGCACCATTGGCGATGAGATCAAAATGCAGGGCCTTGAATCGAAGACCATCGGAATATCGATCAAGGATCGCAGCGCGATTCTTCCTTCGGGCCACATGGCCAACGCCGCATATTGGGTGGACGTAAAAACCAATAACTGGGTGAGCAGCACCTACTACATGCAAGACCTGCCGGATTGGGTGATGAAGGCCAACGAAGAACAATGGGCGAAGCCGCATTTGAAGGAGAAATGGTTCCCCTTCGACGCCAAAGGCGGCAACGCGAAGCCGTTCTGCAGCATGGTGAAGGAAGAAGGCCTGCGCGCCTGCGGCAGCCTGGAAGCGACGCCATGGGGCAACGAAATGATCGAGATGCTGGCGGAGCGTGCCCTTGCGAATGAAAATCTGGGACATCATCCGGGCATCGACCTTTTGACCGTCAGCTTCTCATCCAACGATTACGTCGGCCACGCCGTGGGTCCGGACGATCCGGCTGTGCGCGACATCTCCATCCGCACGGACCGGTTGATTGGCAAGTTGCTGGCGTATGCAGACCAGAAAGTTGGCGCAGGGAATTACCTGGTAGTGTTGACTGCCGATCACGGAGTTGCTCCTGTCCCGGAAGTGAATCAGGCTCGTCATATGCCGGGCGGGCGGTTGGCCGATGCCACGATTGTTGCCGCCATGACCAATGCCCTGGTGAAGAAGTTCGGTGAAGGCAAGTGGTTTGTGGCAACGGCGGCCACAATGCCCTACTTGAATCAGGAGTTGATTCAAAGCAAGGGTCTGGACCCAGCCGCGGTGGAAAAGGTAGCGGCGGCAGCGGCAAAGTTGGAGGCCCATATTGCACGAGTTTATACGCGGCACGAGATCGCCAGCGGAGAAGTACAGCGCGATGCCATTGGGAATGCGGTCAGCCTGGGATATTTCGGGCCACGGTTTGGAGACCTCTATATTTTGCAGGATCCGTATTATCTGTTCGGAAAGACCGGCACTTCGCATGGCACCCCGTATGGCTATGACACGCATGTGCCAGTAATCTTCATGGGACCGCAGGTGAAGGGTGGCGTTTACTCGACGCCGATCATTGTCAACGATATAGCGACAACGCTCGCATCGCTTCTCGGCGTCGACCCGCCGTCCGGGTCGATTGGCAAAGTGCTGAACATCGCGAAGTAGTTATAACCACTCCCTTACGGTCGTGGCTCGGTGTGAGCCCTTCGAGAGCCTACCGAGCTACGACCGTGAGGGAGCGGTCAACAAAGGACAAGGATTGTTACCCGGCGGCCATGGCGTGGGCGGCAACCTCTTCGGCAAACACGTAGAAGCCGAACATGGGTTTCGAATCGCCTCTGCCCCAGCGGCCCAGTTTCCATTGGACGCGCACGTGCCGGACGTCCGGATTGCTGCCCAGGTCGACCATAATGCTGTACACGCCGCAGTAAAACTTCTGCGGGAAACTTACGATCGGCTTCGTGCCCCAATTCACGCCGTCGGTGGATCCGAAGACGCTGACGTCAATGCTTTCCTGTTCAATGATGCGAGTGATGCCGAGCGTAAGCTGCAACATTTGGCCTTGGGCGGCGCCAAGGTCAATTTCTTGCGATGTCCCATTCGCTTGAGACACGACTTCAGGTACAAGGAAACTTCTGAACATTTTCCTTACAACCTCCTTAACCGGTGTCCAGCCTCCTCCAGCGTCTCATATTTTTTGCAAAAACAAAAGCGTATAAATTTGGCGCCGTCCTGCGGATTGTGGAAGAAGCTCGAACCAGGCACGGCGGCGACTCCCACATCGCGGATCATGTGCATCACAAACTCCGTATCGCTCGCGTAGCCGAAGCCAGAGATGTCGGTCATCACGTAGTATGCGCCCTTGGGGACGAAACACTTGAAGCCGGCCGATTCCAGGGATCCGATTAAATGATCTCTTCGTCCTCTGTACTCTTCCGAAAGATTCCTATAGAATTCATCGGGCTGCGATAGCGCCAGCACTCCGGCGTGTTGCAACGGCGTGGCCGCACCTACGGTGAGGAAGTCATGCACCTTGCGAATCGTGTCGGTCAGATCGGGCGCAGCCAGCACCCAGCCCACGCGCCAGCCGGTCACCGAGTAGGTCTTGCTCATGCTGTTCACCAGAATCGCGCGCTCGCGCATGCCTGGAAAGGTCATGATGGGGTAGTGCTGCTCATTGTCGTAGAGGATGTGTTCGTAGATCTCATCGGTAATGCAAAGCACGTCGTGCTCCACGCACAGCTCGGCGATGAGGGCCAGTTCTTTGTGCGTGAAAACCTTTCCCGTGGGATTATTGGGCGTGTTGATGATGATGGCCTTGGTCTTCGCGGTGAAGGCAGCGCGCAGTTCGTCCGGGTCAAAGGTCCAATCAGGAGCATGTAGAGAGACCAGCCTGCGTTGTGCCCCGCAGAGCATCATGTCAGGGTGGTAGTTTTCGTAATAGGGCTCAAAGACAATGATCTCGTCGCCGGGATTCACCACTGCCAACAAAGCTGCCACCATGCCTTCGGTGGCGCCGCAGCAGACAGTAACTTCGCGCTCCGGATCTAAGTCCAGGCCGTAGTGCCTTCTATACTTTTCAGCAATAGCGGAACGGAACGGACGGATGCCCCAGGTGATGGGGTATTGGTTATGGTCGTTGCCGATCGCGTCCTGCGCGGCATGCTTGATCCAGGCCGGGGCGGCGAAATCCGGAAAGCCCTGGGCCAGATTGACAGCATTGTGATTGATCGCAATGCGCGACATCTCGCGGATGACGGATTCAGTGAACTCAGCGGTCCGTTCGCTTCGAAACCGGGGCCGTACGTTTTTTGTTTCTAGTGGCTGGACTTGGGTCCGGCTTGCGGGCAGGCTCATTTATTGAGGGTACTGCACTTGGTTTGCCCTCGTAAAGCCAGCGGTACATATTGGCGTTGCGAATCACGCTCTGCACGTAGTCGCGAGTCTGCGTAAAGGGGATGGTTTCGATGAATTCAGCGGGCTCGCGGTACTTCTCCCAAGCCATCCACTTGTCCGCCCGGCTCTTGCCCGCATTGTACGAAGCCAGCGTTGCTTCCCAATGATTGCCTAAAGAATTGAGCAAGGAACGCAGATAGTAGGTACCCAATTCCACATTGACTTCCGGCTTGAACAACGAGGCGGTTGTGTAGCCTTTCATCCCCAACCGGCGGCTCAGGTCCCTGCCCGTGGCGGGCATGATCTGGGTGAGGCCGTAGGCATTGGCATAGCTGATCACCGTGGGGTTGAACTCCGATTCCTGACGGATCAGCCCGGCAACCAGAAACGGATCGAGCGAGTGCGCCTCGGCTTTTTGTTCCACCGTAGAGCGGAACGGCAGGGGGAAAAGCAGTTGCCAGAACGTTTCAGGCAGGCTTTGCGGCTGCAGGTATAGATAATTCGGCACCAGGTTCTTCATGTAGCGCAGGCCTTTGTCGGCCATGCCACGCTGTACAAGGGATGACGCCAGTTCCACCACCACCGGCACCACCTGGCCGCCCGTGCGCGCTGCGTAGCGCAGTTCCAGTTCCATGTACTCGATGATTCCGGCACGCGCTAACAGCCGCGAACGCTCAATACGGGCGAGCGTCTCAGGATTGGGCTGCGGGTTCGTGTCGAACTTAACAGCGGGGAATGCAACCGACCGCAGAAAGGCGACGGTATCGGGCGATTCCGTTTTCACATTGAGCGTCTTCTGCCGTTCCCGCGCCAGCATGGCGTAGTAAGTGTTGGGGTAGCGCCGTGAAAGTTCCGCATAGTAGGCATTGGCGGATGTGGGGTCTTGCGAATCCTCACTTAGCCGGCCTAGAAAGTAGAGGGCCGTGTTGGCTTTCTCAGAGAATGGGAAGTACTTTACGTGGTCACGCAGCCGGTTCGCGGCATCAGGGTTGCGCCGCAGATAGAGACTCCAGCTGTACTTCCAATGGCAAAGCGGAGCTTGCGTGCTGGCCGGGAATGTTTCAAAGCAAGCTTTGTAGATCGGGTCGTAAGTCTGATAGTTATTCGAAAGGATGTAGTATTCGCCTGCGCTTACCAACGCATTCAGACGCCATGGCGAGGAGGGGTGTTTCACCGCCAGGTCAGCCAGGGTCTGCCGCATGGCCGAATCGTTGTCTTTACGGCGCGCGGCAGTGAAAAGGTGATAGATACGTTCCGCATCGGCCTCTGAGGAAGTAACCGTAAGGTGGCTTAAATACTGAATGGCTTTGTCATATTCCTTGGCCCGCAAGTCGGCCTCGCCCAAGCGTACTTGAGCTACTTCACGATCCGCACCTCCCAGGATGGGAATATTGCGCTCCAGATCGGCCTTCGCAACCTTCGGCGTTCTTGCCATTAATTTGTCAGCCCGCTCCAGAATCGTTTGGGGCATGGTTGGCGGATAGGCTGAACCCATCTGCGCGCGCAGACGAGTCAATGCAGCGTTGGCCTCGACGGCGTCATGAGACGCCGGATACTGGAAATAGACCCTCTGGAACGACATCGCCGCAGCCGGCAGATCGCCAGCTGCCTCCAGACACATGCCCAGCAGCAAATCGCCTGAGGGCTGTGCCAGGTCAGAGGAGTAGCGGCGCAGGATCCTCACACCCTCGCCTGGTTGTCCAGCTGCCAAGTAGATCTTGGCGGCAATCGGCGCGGTGCGTGCACCAAGCGGCGATGTCGGGTTATAGGAGAATACGACGTTAGCCGCCTGTGCCGCCTTGGGGTAATCCTTCAACGCATAATACCCGGCGGCGAGTAACATGGCGGTGTAGTCCGCAAGCTTCGGCAATCTGGGATTGGCTTTCTCCAGATATTTGACCGCCTCGGCGGGAATCTTTTCAGAAGCACCCAGAGCAAACAGCGCGAGCGCCCCGTCCTGATCCTTGGGGTGCGCGACGGCGAAAGCAGCGAGTGGGGCTTTGTTTTGCGGGGTGTTCTTTTCGCGATAGGCGCGCGCCAGCGGCTCCAGTCCTTGCGCCTGGAGAGTAGCAGCCATCAATATGGCCAACACTGCGCTTTTATGCAGCCGGACCAGGATATACCGTTCCAAGTTTAGACGCATCCTCATTTGCCAGGATTCGAACCAGTTCGAGATGCATATAGTCGGCCAGTGCAAGCTTTCCGAACTGCTGTTGGTATGACGCGCAAGCGGCCTCGATTTCAGGTTTTAATTGCGAATAAATATTCTCTTCTGTCCGGCCAGCCAAAACCAGTTCAGGATAGTCCAGCCGGATGCGGGAAACAAGAGCCTGCGCGAAGCGGCGGGCGCGAGCCGCATCGGGACCCGCGTCCGCGGGTTCGATGCCAACAAATTTCGCGAACGACTGCGGGGATACGGCATGAATATGTTCGCGGGCCGACGCCGCTATAGACATCAGAAGTTCCAACGCGTCAAGGTCAATCACATCTTCGGCGTAGAGTACGGCGAGCGAACGTTTGGCGCCTGTAAGAGGGATCAAGTGCACCTTCGCCAGACTGGCCTGGCTATCGAGGGTTACCCCGGCGAAGGCCTCGGAAATGGTCTTCGACATTTCACCGGCAGTGCGCATGGCGACCACTGTGTCCTGGCTTTCGACGGCAGATGCAAAGGCTGGAGCCGCGACCATGGGAACCGCATCGGTGACGATGTTGAGGCCGCGCGCTGCCTTGCAGACCAACGCTTTCCCATCCACGGCGAAGAACGCGGCGCGGCCGCAAAAGCCGCTTGTGCCATCCATCACGGATTGAATCCACTGACCGGTGTTTTCAGCTCGGCGCATACAGCGGGCAATTTGATTCAGCCGCACGCTTAAAGGGGGTGCGGGTTTCGTGTCGGCGGCGTTCACGCTGTTAGAGTGCATGCTGTTCCTGTTATCTTATCAATTCGGCTTCTGCAGTGGCTGGAGCTCCAGCGCAAGTGGCGAGAGCGTGCCACCCAGCCGAAGCGACTTCTTGCCGCACAGCAGATCAAACTGAAGGCGGCCATCCTGAATACTGCCGCCCTTGCCTGTGTAGGTTTCTTTGCCGCTGATTAATTCCAGATTGGACGCCTGTAGGCTGGGCGCACCGCGCTGCCCCTTGATCACAAACTTGCCGCTGATGCTCTGCGCGTCCAGGTCTTGTCCAAGGGTAATGGATGGCCCTTCCAGAGTGCCGCTCACGCTGAAGATGGGCAGCGCGTAGGCAAGATCGGCTGTAATCGATCCGGCTGCATGGACGTCCTGTTCGGAAAAATGCACCGGATGGAAGCCGGCATGGATAGCGTCCCAGGTCAGAGTTAAGTTGAGATGCTCCAGCGTGTGTCCCCCGATGACAAAGGAGTCGACTCCGATGGTGCCTTCCACGTGGCGGCCAGTCAGCCATTCTGGAACCGGCGCACGGTCCAAGCGCAGCGTGCGGGCGAAGAAGCCCTGTTGGCGATGCAATACCGGAGAAAGCAAATGATCCAATTGCGCTGCTGAAGCTGCCTGGGCATGCAAGTGCACATGCGCCGGCCGGGCGGCGTGGGGCAACCATTGAAAGTCCCCATCGAAACTCAACGTTCCTGCCTTGGCTTTCAGCTTTGAAATGGCCAGGCGGTCCCCTCGGATCTGTACGGCGGCACGTCCAATTTCAAGCTTGTCGGACAGATCCGGCAAGGCAATCACAGCCCCCATAATTTCCAGGTCGCCCTTCCACTCGCCATCGAAGCGCAGCACACCACGCCAGTTGCCGCGCTCGCAACTCTTCAGGACTGGCGCAGCTTCGATGTTCAGCAACCTTGTAAATACTTCCACATCGCGCACGCCCAGCCCCGGCGTCGCAACTTTCAGTTCCACTTGCTGCGAGTCGAAGCTCATCGCCGCATCCAGATCCACGTGCCGGTTCTCAGCCAATTCAAACCGGGTAGTCAGCAACTCTGCCCGAGAACCGGAGATCTTGATCTGGGCCGCGGGAATCTGCATTGCTTCCTGATCGGGCACTTTGGCGGTGGCCTCGCTCATGCGTAACTGGCCCTGAAATCCAGAGGCATTGGAGAAACCGAGGACGCCTTCCACCTTTCCGTCCATCGAAAGCTTTTCGGGAATCCCGGCGCCCATGTGCCGAGCCACGGCTAATAATGGATTGGCGGACAGTTCCTTCATGGTGATCAAGGCGGCCCAACGCGGCGTAGTAAGATAGTTGCGCACGGAGACGCGCAAGGCAACCGGTTCTGGCGCGGCTTTGCCTGGCACCGTCTGCAAATTCAAAACCTGGCTGCGAAAGTCGAGAACACCTTTATAATCGACCGGCCAGCCTTCGCTCTTTGAACCCATCAAATCCCAACGATGAATATCGCTCAAGTCGGCATGGCCAGTGATAGTTATGTTAGACAACGGCCCGTTCAGTTTCGCTTCGGATGCGATCAAACCATGGATACCCAAATCCCGGCCCGCCGCTAGCACGGCGATTTCGCCAACTGAACTTTTCTGGAGATTCAGAGTGAGTTCCACCTCACCTTCTCCTTGAGGGCCCGGGCGGAACTCACCGCGGCCTGTAAGCCGGCCGAAGCCCTGCGCGGCGCGATCAGTGCGTGCCGGAGCTCCGGAGAAGACAATGTCGAAGCCGCCTGTAGAGCGCGAGGAGGATTCGATATCCACATCGGCATCCGTAATATAGAAGACGGATTTCCGGTCGCCGGACTTAAAGTTCACGCGGCCAGTGCGCACCTGTATGGCCAGGCCCGGATGGGATTTGCCGGCGGAAAGCAGAGCCTGGTTCAGCAGTTGCTGCACATTCCAACCGCGGTCGGCACTGTGCTTGAGATTGACGCTTGGTTCAACCAGCCGCAGCCCGGTGAAGCCCATCTTACCGGAGAGCAGACTCAGCAGGCTAATCCGCATTTCCAGTGACCCGACATAGGCCACAGGCTCCATGTCGTTGGCAGGATCGTCATAAATCACTACTTCGTCAACCGCAAACCCTAATCCGGGAATGATGTTAAAACTCACCTTGTCAAACTTGACCTTGCGGCCAAGCGCCTGCTCCAACTCGGTCTGGATGCGCGGCGCAAATTTCTCAGCAAGATGGAGTTTCGGAATATAGAAATAGGCTAAGCACGCCAGCGCAAATATGGTCAGTATCCAGTGCTTTCGTTTCATCTGACTGACTCCGTCAGGTTGCGGTACTCCACGGGAGTATCGATATCATGCAGCACTGCCGCGTCTTCGACATCGACAAACAGAGTTTGAGGCCGGTACTTGCGGATCACATCCCGTGCCTGAGCGGTGGTGGGAAGCGCCAGCAGCTCTTCCACAACACAACGCGCGATGCAGACAGGATGCCCGTGCCGGCCGTCGAACCGCGGGGCCACAACAGGATATTGTCCCTTACTGAATTCAAGCAGGAGAGCATGCACGGTCAGTGGGTTAACGGCGGGCAGGTCAACGGGAATGAACATCGCCGCACCCGGAATGACCGCAAGACCGCATTGCATGGAACTTAACTGTCCCCGCGCAGGGTCCGGATTGCGCACAAATCGGGCAGTGCAGCGAACGCCGGCGCGAATTTCTGCCTCATGATATCCAAGAACCACCACAACCTCTTCACCGCTCTGGTTGCAGGTTTGAATAAGCCGGTCTAGAAACGTGGTCCCCTCGAACGGCAGGAGTGCTTTCGGCGACCCCATTCTGGACGATGCTCCAGCGGCGAGAATCAACGGAGTTACGGTGACTGGGTCTGAGGTCACTTTACTTGTGCCTGGCGGCTCTGATCAACGAATATCGACTTGGAAAGCGCCATCCAATCGGAATCAGGCCGCCGCCGGACGGCGATCATTTCGGCTACTACGCTGACAGCGATCTCTTCCGGCGTAATGGCGCCAATCTCGAACCCCATGGGAGCAAACACGCGGGTCAATCTTGCGCGCGGGATGTTTTCCTTTTCCAATTCTTTCACCACGCCCAACACCTTGCGTTTGCTGCCAATCATAGCGATATAGCGCGCCTCGGTTTGGACCGCCCAGCGTAGTACGCGCATGTCGTCACGGTGTCCCCGTGTGACAATTATCACGTAGGATGTCTGCCCGGCGTTCAGTTTGGGGAACAACTCTTCGTATTCTTCAGCGAAAACCTCGTCGGCTTCAGGAAAACGTTCGCGGTTGGCGTACATTTCGCGATTGTCGGCGATCACTGTTGAAAAGCCAGCCAGCGCAGCCACCTTGGACAAGCTCTTTGAGATGTGGCCCGCGCCAAAGATAAAGGCCTTGGGCTGCGGGACAACCGCTTCCACGAATACGTTCAATTGCCCTCCGCAGATCAAACCGTTGTCGTAGGCGGCGTCCTGACCGAGCGAAAAGTTCAATTTCTTAGGTCTTTCCGTATCAATCACTTCCCGCGCAGCATTCCAAACTTCGGCTTCCACACAACCGCCGCCAATGGTGCCCATCATGGAGCCATCTTCGCGGACCAATAATTTGGCGCTCTCGTAACTTGGAATAGAGCCGTTTACATCCACGATGGTGGCCAAAGCACACTTTTGCCCCAGGCGCCGCAAACGCACAATTTCATCATAAAGATCCATCAGAACTCCAATTTTAGCACGGAGATGCGTGGTTGTTCGCGGCCCGGCATAGTCCCATGGGTACTTTCGGTATAGAGTAAGCAAACTTCAGTACTAGACAAAAGTACTATGAGAATATATACTAGCAATAACTTCTATTCAGAATTAGGTAGGGGCGAAGCAGTAAAAGTTGTGGAAGAAATGACAGAAATAGTAATTCGGATCACTTGAAATGAGGAGGGAAATGGAATGACGAGAAGATTTTCAATATTGGCACAGTGCGCGTTGGGTGTTTTGAGCCTGACAGCGGCAATGGCTGGACCGATCAGTTTTCATAACACGGGCTTGGTAGCCCCAGATCCAGGCGTGCTCGGAGGCAGTGGCGCTGTAGACGGATATTGGAGACTCCTCAGTGGCGCAAACGCGTTCGATTTGTGTTCCGTTGCCAATTCCTGTCTTAGTTCAGATGTGCGTTACAATGCCGGGTGGACTGTGCCACTGGATGGCATAAGTAATTGGATTGCCGATAATTCCTCGGCATCTTCACCCACCGCTCAGGCCGCCAATTTGGGCAGCATTTCATCGCCAGCATTCGTTGCACAAACCACGTTCAACGTCGACGCCACAAGATTGAGCCAAAATTTGGTTTTGACAGGTCGCGTTGCTTTCGATGACTGCGGCTTCATTTATGTCAACACCACCCTGGTAATGCAGGACTGCGGCTCCGGCGCACCGAATTACGTTCCCTTGCCCGGCGCAACCGGCTACTCGGCGTGGACCTCACTGACTATTCCGAACAGTAGCCTGATTTTGGGTAACAACACCATGACGGTCTACGACTACAACACAGGCCAATCTTATGGAATTCGCCTGGAACTCGCGGATGTGGCAGGTACGGTTCCAGAGCCTCTCACGGTTGGCATGCTGCTCGCCGGATGTGGCCTGATGGCGCTGCGCAAACGCAAAATGAACGCCTAATCAATTCTAGGGAGTACCGCCATCGCGGTACTCCCTAGAATCCTTACTGTTTAATAATCGTTCCGTCCTTCTTTCGCACCTCTCCCCAACCACCATTCAAATTGTCATTCCGGCCTCTTGTACCCGCTCCACCGAATGGATACTTGGCTGCAGCCTTCTCGTTGATTTCAATTCCCCAGCCCGGCTTTTCCGTAGCGTAGAGATATCCATTCCTCAATTCCGGACAGCCGTCGAAAATCTCGCGCGTACGTTCGTTGAACGCGGAGTACTCCTGAACGCCGAAGTTGTAGCAAGTCAGGTCAAGTGCAAGATTGCACGCGTGGCCGATGGGCGACACATCGCCAGGGCCGTGCCATGCGGTGCGGACGCCATAGAGCTCACCCATCGCCGCAACCTTGCGGCACGGCGTCAGACCACCAGTTTGCGACACGTGCATGCGCATGTAATCGATCAGACGTTCCTGAATGAGCGGCGTCCATTCATGCGGGCTGTTGAACAGTTCGCCCATAGCGATCGGCGTGGCGCATTGAGAGCGGATCTGGCGGAAGTAGGCGATGTCCTCAGGCGACAAAGCATCTTCCAGAAAGAACAGTTTGAACTTCTCGGCATCCTTGGCAAACTGCACCGCCTGGTTCGGCGTGACGCGTTCGTGCACATCGTGCAGCAGTTCGATCTCTTCGCCCAATTGCTTGCGGCACTCTTCAAACAGCTTCAGCGCGCGGCGGATATAGACGGAAGACTCAAACACCGGGGCGTTATGCAATGCCTTTGCGGCCATGGCGCCACCCGATGAGCCGTAGCCTGCCATGCCAGGCGTGCCAACCTGTACACGCACATGGCGGAAGCCTGCTTCCATAAACTTCTTGGCCTGATCGATGCACTGCTGGTAATCAGCACCGCTGGCGTGTGTGTACGTGTCAGCAGCTTCGCGGCACTTGCCACCCAGCAACTGATAGACGGGCATACCGGCCTGACGGCCCTTGATGTCCCACAGTGCCATGTCAACGCCGCTCAGCGCGTTATTGAGAACTGGGCCGTTACGCCAGTAGGAGGAGTTGTAGCAGGCCTGCCAGGTGTCGTCGATGCGATCGGCGGGCTTGCCGATCAGGAACGGTTTCAGGTATTTTTCGACAGCCGGCACAACCAGATCGGCGCGCTGCGTGAAGGTGGCGCAGCCGTAGCCGTAAAGGCCGTCCTGGTCTGTAGTGATCTTCACGACGACCAGGCGGACACCCGCCGGGGCGCAAGTGATCACGCTGACGTCTTTGATCTTTGGCGATGGCATGGCGCGCGTGGCCCGTGCGATTTGCTCCTGTGCAGCCATCTCGCGCTTGGAGATGAGACCAGCGCCCAATGCGGCGCCAATCATTTGTCTACGGTTCATTTCTTGTCCTCGAGGATTCGTTTCAGGCTCTCCAATTGCTTCTGGATGCCTTTTTCACGACCGGCAAGAATCATAACATAAAATGCGATGATGGCCCAAGTGATGCTGAAGCCGTAGAACATGTACATGAAATTGCGTTGGTCCATGATGTCTCCTTAGAGCGCGTGCGCCTGCCGGCGCATGGCGTCGATTTCGCGTTGAGTCTGTTCCTGGCGCATGCGGATCAGCAGGAATACGGCGGCTATCATCAGCAGCGCCCACCAGTTCTGATAGATCATGTGTTCGATGGGCGAATCCACGCGCTTCACGCCGCCCGTGCGGAACGAAAGCACTGGGCCCGGATGTTGCGTGCGCCACCATTCGATAGCCTTCCAGGTGATGGATACGCTGACGAAGGCGAAGATCGAAAGCACGCCAGAGATCTTGGCTCGTTCAGTCGGATCGTCGATCGCGCGGCGTAGCATCATGTAGCCTGCATATACCAGCCAGCAGATGAGCGCCCACGTCAGCCGCGGATCCCATGCCCACCAGATGCCCCAGATAATGCGGCCCCAGATCATACCCGTGATCAGATTGATGGCGGCAAAAACCAGGCCGACTTCGGTTGCCGAAACAGCCAGCGCATCCCACACGCCTTCTTTCTTGATCAGATACATCGAACTGCCGATCAGCGCGGTAATGTAGCAAAAGCCGGCCGTGAAGAAGGCCGGAATGTGATAGAACATGATGCGATAGATGGCGCCTTGATCGGCCTCATCCGGCAGTTGCAACAGAATCACGTACAGGTTGTAGACCAGCAGCACCGAGCCTACAACGCCCAGCCCATAGATTAGTTTTTCGCGCATAAAGGATTACCTTACCAGGACAGTCTCAACCAGCGCCAGCGATAGCGAGGTAAAAATAATATCAAAGCCGATCAGCAGCCGCAGCCAGGTGGTTGCGTCGCCCTCAAGCGGCTGGCCGTTGATCAAGTCGGTAGTTAGCTTCATGGCCGCCATCAGCGCCGGAATCATCATCGGATAGAGCAGCATCGGCAGCATCAGTTCACGCAGGCGCAGGTTCACAGTGAGGGCGCTGAACATGGTGCCGATCACCGTCAGTCCCCACGTGGCCAGCACGACCACCAGGAACAACGACCCGAACTGCTTCCACCATTCCACGCCGTAGAAGATGCCGAATACCGGAAAGCAGACCAGCTCAATGCCCACCAGCAGCACAAGATTGGCCAGCGATTTGCCGAAGAACAAAGCAGCGCCGGAGACTGGTGAGGAGATCAGCGCATCCAAACAATCGTTGGCCAGTTCGCGGGCGAAACTGCGATTCAGGATTAAAGCGCCGGCGAAAGCGAAGACGATCCACAACAGACCGCCCGACATCTCGCGGATGGCATCGCTCGATGGATCGAATGCAAAACTGAACAGCAGCAGAATCACGACTGCAAACGATAACGAGGCATTGATCGCTTCCTTGCTGCGAAATTCGCTGCGCAGATCCTTGATGGCTACGATGTAGCTCTGGCGGAAGAAGAGACTCATAAATCTCCATACCTCCGGTAGATATAGCCCGGATCGTCGACCATCTCCTGCGTTCGCTCACCGGTGAAGACCATCTTGCCTTTATTGATCAGGGCAACGTTGGTGGCCAGTTCCAGCGCCTCACGCAACTGGTGAGTAGACATAACGATGGTGCGGCCTTCTTTGCGTGCATCGGCCAAGAGCGACTGCAGGACAGCGATGGCACGGTCGTCAAGCGCGGTGAAAGGCTCATCCAACAGCATCAGAGTAGGTTCGTGGATGAATGCCCTGGCAACGGCCAACCGCTGCCGCATGCCGCGTGAAAATTCGCGCACCAACGCTTCGGCAACGCGTTCCAGGCCCGTGCGCTCCAGCCACTTCATGGCCTGAGCATGCGGGTTTTCGAGTCCGTACAGATTGGCAAACAGCTTCAGGTTTTCGAGCGCCGAGAGTTCATCGTAGATAGCGATGCCGTGCCCAAGGACGCCGATGCGCGCCCGCGTGGCTTGCTCGCGCGAGTCTTTGCCGAAGACGAGAACCTGGCCTTTTGATGGGCGCGACAGACCGGAAAGGATACGCAGCAGCGTTGTCTTCCCTGCTCCGTTGCGGCCTAACAATGCCAGGCAGGCGCCCGGTTCGAGCGAGAACGAAACATCTCGCAAAGCCGGATAATCGCCGAAGAATTTATAGACTTGGTCGGCCTGCAGTGCGGCGCTGGAGGGCATTACCCCTTCTTGCCTTTCACCGGCTCCGCACGGTACATGAGAACGAAACCGAGCACCAACACGCCCATGGTCAGACCAATAACCCAGATTTTGCGGTCGTAGATCTTGGCGTCGATTTGGGAAATGGACGGGCCGTTCTCTTCCCCGCCCCCGCCCCCGCCACCTTCTGCTGCTGCGGCGGCGGCCGGCTGCAATTCACCTGAACCGGTGAGTTCCAACTTGTAAGAGTTGGCCGTCACCTTCATAACGGTGGCTTGCGTGCGTGGCTCTTTTCCAACGACCTCGGCACCTTCGGGCTTCACTTCGACGCCGCGCGGAACGGCGACCATCGTTTGTTCGGCGGCTTGCAACAGTTTGCCTGTGAATGTTCCGGGACTGGTGAACGGCAATTTGTAATTGACGTCGATGCGAGATTCACCCGGCTTAATAGGGAAGTCCACTTTCAGCACACCGGGCTGACTGGCTTTATCGGCCGGCCGGCGGATCGGCATGCCCTGCGGTGCGGTTGCCTGCACTTCCACATTGCCGCGAGTTTCCTGCGGAACAAAGAAGCGCAGCGTGCCGCCTTGCGGATCATTCCACGTCGTCGGCCCCGAGTTTTCGTAGAAATAACTTTCACGCACTTGCAGTTCCGTACCAAGCGGCTCAATCAGAATCATGTGCTGCTTGATCTTGGCTCCGCCAGCCTGCTTTGAGGCATTCCAAACGTCCAGGCTGAGGCCCGTGCGAGGCTTGCCCGGGGGAAGCATGAAGTTGTAGACTACTCCGTCGAAGGCAGTCTGAATCAGGTGAGGCCCGGCGGCTTCCTGATTGATGATGAACTTGCCGGCAGCGTCTGACTTCACCGATTCCACAGCTTCCATACCCGCGCCACCCAGCTTATAGAGCGTCACTGTCGCACCGGTCTGAGCCTTTTTCGAGGATTGGTTGGTAACGGTGCCGTCCACCGCGCCGAAGGCGGATGCCGTGGCCGCGGCCAATAGAAATAGGGCTACCATGGTTTGCCACACTCTCCGCAATACTTCATCGCTTTGTCAAAAGTTGCTGCACAGTGCGGGCAGGAGAAGGCTTTCTTCTCCGGCTTGGCACTGGCCGCAGCGGCGGCGGCTTTCCTGGGTGCGATTGTCACGCCCAATTGGTTTTTCAGTTTGTCCACTTCGGCCATTACCCCGGCCAATTCGCGCTGCAAACCCTGTTTGGCGGTCTGATAATCCTCATCGGAAAGCTTTCCGACGCGGAATTCGAACTGCAGGTCACGAAGGTTTTCGTAGATACGAGCCTTCAATTCATCGAGGTGCTTGAAAGGTGATTCCTGTTCCACGGGCGCCAGATCCTGGGCCCGAACGCCGATGGTAAATAGGACCACGCTAATAGTTAAAACGGCTGCTATGGCAATAATCATGAATCGAACTTGGCCATGTCTTTCTCAATTTGCTCATGATAACGGTTGAGCTCATCCGGGGCGATTTCAGCCGGCACAAACGGTTTGCGGAAACGCTTCACGAATAGCCAGATCATCGTC
This sequence comes from uncultured Acidobacteriia bacterium, assembly GCA_903881085.1. Taxonomy (GTDB): domain Bacteria; phylum Acidobacteriota; class Terriglobia; order Bryobacterales; family Bryobacteraceae; genus CAIRSA01. Next base: position 39,866 of record CAIRSA010000131.1, on the reverse strand, counting down.
AGGCCAAGCAGGATGACAAAAATAGGCATCACCCACGCCATTAAAGAGAAACCCTGCGCCGGCGGTACAGCCAGCGCCTGAATCCCGCTCTTTTTCACGAAGCTATCGATGATGGATTCATCACTCGCGCCAGCCGCCTGCATCTCTGAGATTTGCATGCGCGATGGATGCGAGTAGTGGCATTCCAACATCTGGCATGTCGCCACTGTGTTCTTGCACGATCCGCACAGGCAGGAGAGTTTATCTCCTACCCGGCGGATGGCAGGCGTTAACAACTGAGTCGGCGTTTGCGCGATGGAGACGACCGTCAGCAACAGGACGAGCAGACTATTTTTCCACTTGCGCATGTTTCCCCGCGTATCCTACTACTTCCGTGCGCGCATAAGCGAGCCGCAATTTGGCCGGCACCAGACAAATGATGGTTCCAAAGGTGGTGATCCAGAAACCAATCCATATCCACGAAACCAGCGGGAACACATACGCCTGAATCACCGGCTTGCCGCCCTCGCCGGAGGTGCCGGCGAAGTTCAAGTAAAGGTCTTCGTTCAGGCGGCGGCGGATAGCCACTTCGGAAGTGGGCTGGTTGCTGGACCGGTAGAGGCGTTTTTCAGGCTCCATCGTGTCGATCTGCGAGCCGCCGCTGAACACGTCTACAACGCAGTGCTGTGCGATGTAGTCTTCGTTTTCGCTGACCCGGATGTCCTTCACTTTCAGTTCGTAACGGCCGATGCTAAACGTGTCGCCTACTTTGATTTCGGCCGTGGCATCTTTGTTGAATGCCGCGCCTGTGAAACCGATAAACATCGCCACAATACCCATGTGGATGACGTATCCACCGTAGCGCCGCGTGTTGCGATGCGTGAGTTCGATCATGGCCGGAATCAAGCCCATGTTGTCTTTGGCCGAGATCAGATTCGAACCCTTCCAGAATTCAACGCCAATCGTGATCGTTACAAACATGCATAGGCCGAAGCTGAGCAGCGCATAACCATGATGGATGCCCAAGGCGAACAAGCCAATCATCAGCGCCGCGCCGCCAATCGAAGGCCACATGAAGCTGCGTTTCAGGCTTTCCGGTGAACTTCGCCGCCAAGCGATCAGCGGGCCTACACCGGTCAGGAACATGAGGAACAAGCCGATAGGAATGTTCACGCGGTTGAAGAACGGTGCATCAACGCTGATCTTTTCACCAGAGATCGCTTCGCTGATCACCGGGAACAGCGTACCCCACAGGATCGCAAAGCAGCTGGCAAGCAGAATCAGGTTGTTAAACAGGAAGCTCGATTCGCGCGATACGATGCTCTCCAGGTGCGATTCGCTCTTCAGATAGTCGAGCCGGTCGAGAATCATATAGACAACCACGGCGATTCCCAGAACCAGGAACGTGCCGAAGTATTTCCCGATGGGCGACTGCGCAAAGGCGTGGACCGAGGTCACAATGCCGGAGCGTGTCAGCATGGTGCCGAAGATCGAAAGGAAGAAGGTAGCTGAAACCAGCACGATATTCCAAACCTTCATCATGCCCTTCTTTTCCTGCATCATCACCGAGTGCAAAAACGCCGTCGAGGTCAACCACGGAAGAAAGCTCGCGTTCTCTACCGGATCCCAGCCCCAATAGCCACCCCAACCGAGCACAGCATATGCCCAGCCTGCGCCAAGCGTGATGCCGGCGGTCTGGAAGAACCAGGTCACAATGGCCCAGCGGCGCGTAGTGTGGATCCAGGCATCGCCCGGCTGCTTCATAATCAGCGAGCCCAGTGCGAAGGCAAACGGGACCGTGAAGCCGATGTAGCCCAAGTACAGCATGGGCGGATGGATGACCATCGTCCAATATTGGAGCAGTGGATTCAGGCCATTGCCATCGGGGACGGCGATGATGCCCTTCCCCTGCGCCAGCACTTGAAACGGGCTAACGACGAAGGCGACCAATAGAATGAAGAAGCCCAGGGTCGTCATCATGGTGGCGTTCACATACGGCATGATGATGCGATGGCTCTTGCGATTGGTGTAGACAACCACCACGGCATAGCAGGAAAGCAGCCATGCCCAAAGCAGCAGCGAGCCTTCCTGTCCACCCCACCAAGCCGTGAATTTATAAATCGCGGGCATGGTTCGGTTGCTGTGAGCCGCCACATAGGCCAACCGGAAATCCCCAGTCAACAAACCGTTGATCAGAATCCCGCTGGCGACAGTGAGCAGCAGCCAGACCGCGTACACCGCGCGTTCGGCGCTAGTGATGAGAAACGGCTTCTTTTTGATAGCTCCAACCAGGCTGCCGGCAACCGAGTAGATCGCCAGGCACAATGCAATCAACAGCGAGAGAGCGCCGATATTTTCCATGGATTATGCGCCCGCCTGCTTCTGGTTCACAGGCTTGGTGTTGTATTTTTCACCTGGCTTGGCTTCATACTTCGAAGCGCATTTGGCGGAGATCTTGCTGGCGTGGAAGGTGCCGTCGGCGGTCAGCTTGCCATCAGCAAGCGCCTGCGCGCCATCTTTGAACGTGTCGGGCAGCGGTTCGGAGCCGTTGTAGACGACCTTCAATTTCTGGCCTTCCTCGACCAGCGTGAAGGCCACGTCCTGGCCATGCCGCGCAATGGAACCAGCTTCGACATTTCCGGCCACGCGCAGTCGATTGGCCTTTTCACTGCTCGAAAGCTTAGTGATTTCAGAGATGGTCTTATAGTACGACTTGGAATCGTTGATGCCGCCCGCGGCCAACCAGGCCAAGGTGCTAATGATGACGACGACAAGCGCGCCGAATTTTACCGATGCTTTCATGATTGTGCCTCTTCACCCACAGTATAACTCCAAACCCCACACGGATAGAGGGTTTCCAACCCCTCAGAAAATATAGGGGCTATTCTTTTGACGCACCAGGTAGCCCATTTCGTCGCATGAAAATCATTCTTATATAAGAGGTTCCGGGTCCGATTGGAATTTCTGGTGCGCATTGAGTCTCTGCAATGATCTAATGCACGTTTGTGGCCAAGCAGGGTGTATTGACGCTATTTTGAAAAAAACGGGAGGGAATGCGAAAAGGGCCGGCATTGCGCCGGCCCTTTTCTGAAAGAAGATGGTTCTCGTCGATGGAGCGCTACTCCTCGCCATTGACGGCAATGGCGAGGAGCTCTCCCGCAGGCAGCGAACTTCCCCATACAACCCCCGAACCCCACACCACGCCCGTACCCAGAGTGGAGCCGGAACCCCAAACTACACCAGAACCCCAGACAACTCCGCTCCCACTGACGAAGGCATTGCTGCCCCACACTACGCCCGAACCCCAGACAACACCAGATCCCCACACTACGCCTTGTCCATATAGTAATGAGACAGTCTTCGTTGTACTATCGAAGATCGCGATGGGCGACTTTGCCGAGCCGGATGATTTGTTGATGTCTGTGAGCGCAGCAAAGATATCCACATAGCCCGCGCCCACCGTAAAGATATCGTACTGGCTGGTATAGCTGATACCCGTGCTCGGATCGACTGCGGTGCTGGTTTGCGGAAAGCTCTTCGACGCGGTGCGCATCAGGCGCGCTTTGACCTGATCGGGCGTCATGGTAGGATCCTTCTGGATCAGCAGTGCTGCAGCGCCACTCACTACCGGTGTCGCCATGCTGGTGCCGCTCAATTGCATGTAGTCCGGCGTGTCTTTGTTGTCTCCCAAAACCTTGTAATAGTTGTTCTTGACTTGTATGACCGGAAACGTCTTGCAAAGACTGCCGTCCTTACCCAGCACGGAAACGATGCGATTGCCAGGCGCAACCAGGTCCGGCTTAACGAAATGGTCGTAGCCGGTTGGGCCTTTCGAACTGTAGCTGGCGATACGGTCATCGAAGCGATTGACAGTACCCATTGTCTTCATTGCACCCACGGTAATCACGTACGGATCAATGCCCGGCGATAGGATCGTGCCATAACCGTTTGTGCCTTGGGAATTATCGCGCCCGCCGTTGCCCGCTGCAACCACGACCACGATGCCGGCGTTCCAGGCGGCTTCCACTGCCTGACAAAGCAGATCATTGGCTGCCGGTCAAGCCGCGGCCAAGCGAAAGGTTGAGGACCCGAATATTGTATTTGGCTCGCAGGTTGATGGCCGTAGTAATGGCCGCGATAACATTGCTATCGGAGCCTGCTCCGGTCGCATCCAAGGCCCGCAGATCGATAAAATTCACATTGGGTGCGATGCCGCGCAGAAAACGGCTGTATTGAAGTCCACTCGACTTGTTTCCATTGCCGCCAATGATGCCTGCAACGTGAGAACCGTGACCATAGTGGTCCTTTGTATCGCCTGCTGCGAAATTCTGCTCGTAGACGACTCGGCCCTTCAAATCTGGATGATCGTTGACGATGCCGCTATCGATGACCGCCACGCCAATGCCCGCGCCATCCAGACCAAAGCCACTGGCGAGATTGGCGCCGGTTGTTGCTACTGTCACATCGTTCAGCGCGTTGAGTGTGCGGTCGGGGTGAATACCAACCACATCCGGATCGTTCGCGATGTGGTCCAGTGCATTGACCGGAACCGAGTAATGCGCGCCATGGATCGCCCCCAGGTCGCGTTTGTGGCTGCCGCCTCGGCTGGTTACAAGCGCATGATGCCGAGCCTGCGGCATCCGCTTGTATTGAATGATCACGTCGACGTTCGAGCCGGAAGGCCCGTTGTGGATGTCCCGGGAGACCTTCGGATGAGCCGCAAGGCCTGTAACGACGGAAACAAGGATGAGAAGCAGTTGTAACAGAAAACGATGCATGGGTGTAGTCCTGCAACACTAGTAAGCAATTCCACAACCAAGCGACAGGAGGCCCTAAGTAATTGAAAACACGTTTCGTAAAAACAGAATCCGCTGTCCGCGGGACAATATGTCCAACGGGCCGCGGATCTGTTGTCACGGGAATGGTGGACAAATTGTCTACGCTGAGCGCTAAAAAGAAATCTTCAATCCCAGTTGAATGATGCGCGGTTGGCGGCCCGAGGTGATGGTGCCGAATGTGCTACTTTGATTCAGGCCATTGGCGCCGGCAGAGAAACCGCCGTTCACGAAGCCTTGGTTCGTTTGAGTATCAAGGTTAAAGGCCTCGATTCGCAACGCACTCATTACAAGATTGCGCGAGAGCGCGATTCAACAACAGGCTGTCAACCGGCAAAGAAGGCACAAATTTACACATGCGAAAACTGAAGGCATTCATTGCTTATCTTGTATTCGACCACTCAAACTATTGTGCCTCTCAGCCATGCCGTGATATACTCTCCCCTGTAGTAAAAAGTTTCACGTTACCATCTCCTGAGGGGCCCAATCCATGTTAAGATTTACAGTCGCACTGTTGTCGATGTGCATCCTTCCGCTATCCGCCCAGACAGGCCGAGGCACAATTCTCGGCACTGTTACCGATCCGACCGGCTCCGCCGTTGTTGGCGCGAAAGTAGCCATTGTGAATATTGAAACCAATGGCACGATCTCTACGACGACCAATGGGCAGGGATTCTACACAACTCCCTCGGTCAATCCAGGCAGCTACAGGGTCACAGTGGAACGGGAGGGCTTCAAGAAAGATGTCCGTTCCGGCATCAGCCTGCAGGTCGACCAGACGGCGGAAGTGAATGTGAAACTGCAGGTCGGCGCCTCAACTGAATCGGTAAACGTCGTCGCCGAAGCGCCTCAGGTTAGCATCGACAACGCAGCTGTCGGCACTGTGATCGACAACGAATTCGTCAACGACCTGCCGCTCGATGGAGGCAATGCGCTGGCCCTGGTACTGCTCGCGAACAATGTTCACTCCAACGCCGGCCCGGTCCAAAGCGGTTTCGGAGATCGCGGCACCAGTCTTAGCGATTTGAGCATCAACGGAGGGCCGAACGCCGCCAACAACCTGCAAGTCGACGGCATGGTGGGACAGAACAGCTACTATCCCGATCTCAACTCCAACCTCGGCGTGGACGCCGTGCAGGAATTCAAGGTACAGTCAGGCGCAATGTCCGCGGAGTATGGATTTACCCTGGGCGGCGTGATCAACATGGCGACCAAGGGCGGTACGAATCAATATCACGGCTCGGTAAACGAATTCTTCCGCAACGACTTTCTCGATGCCCGCAATGCGTTCACGCCGGTCAGGCCGCCGTTCCGCTACAACCAGTACGGGGCGACAGTGGGCGGACCGCTGCAGATTCCGCATGTCTATGACGGCAAAAACAAGAGCTTCTTTTTCGTGAACTGGGGCGGCTACAACTACGTCGTTCCTAACAGCGGTTTCACCTCCGTTCCGCCGCTGGATCAACGCAAAGGCGACTTTTCGCAGTTGCGGACCAACCTCGGTGTGCTCACGCCGATCTATGACACCAAAACCACGGAGGCCAATCCGAATGGATCGGGCTTTATCCGCCAACTGTTTCCCGGGAACATCATACCAGCCAGCCGGATCGACCCGGTAGCCCAGAATATCACTAAGCTCTATCCCGATCCGAACATCGTTCCTGTCGGCCCCAACGCGTTCACTCAATCCAACAACTATCTCTGGGTCAGCAGCGGGCAGCAGCACATGAAGCAGTGGACAATCCGTGAAGACCAGCAGCTTTCGCCCAAAGACACCATGTTCGCGCGCTTTACTCACTACAACGCGTATACGAACAACTGCCCCTGCACCTTCCCCAATTTGGCCTTAAACGGACGTTACGACAACTTCGGCACCACAAACATCTCATTCAGCGAAACGCACACGTTTTCCGGGCGCGTGATCAATGAGTTCCGCCTTGGCGTCGCGCGGCAGCATTTCCCGTTTCAATCGGCCAGTTACGGCCAGGATTGGCCCAAGCAACTCGGGCTGCCGGCGAGCGTACCCAACACCACCTTCCCGGTTATAAACGCCGGGTACGGCTCCCTTGGAAACCCCACCGTGGGCTTCCGCGGCGCAATCACCTGGGACATGGTTGACTCCATAACCCTGGTGCTGAGACAGCACACCTTGAAACTGGGCGCGGAGTACCGGATTCTGAAAGGGAACAACTACCAGACCTCGCAGCCATCGGGCACCTTCAATTTCTCGGCAGGACTTACAGGCAATCCGCAGAACCAGACCGGGACTGGCAGCACGTATGCGGGCTTCCTGCTTGGAGCTGTGAGCAGCGGTTCGGGCGTCACCAATGTCGGCGAGTCCGAGAAGGGACATACCATCAGCGGATATGTGCAGGATGCATGGCGTGTCCGGCGCAATCTGAACGTGAGTATGGGGCTGCGGTACGACTTCCAGCCGCCCGGTTACGAGGCCAACTGCGGCACCTCGAATTTTAATCCATCGGCAAAAAATCCTTTGAACGGCCTCTTGGGCGTGATGCAGTATGCCTGCAAGGATTACGGGAAGATTTATGCGAATCCGAATTATAAGGACTTTGGGCCACGTATCGGCATTGTGTGGGATCCGTTCAGCACGGGCAAGATGGCAATTCGAGCCGGATACGCCATATTCTACCCCGGTACATTCAACATTACTTATTTCGGAAACACAAACGGGTTTGCTTCGACAAGTACAAGTTACAACGCTCCCGGTGGAAACGGAAATTTGCCGGCATTCTATCTCAAAGATGGTTTCCCAACAGCCCTTACCCAGCCCCTTGGCCCCGCGCTGGGACCGAGCTTCCTGCTTGCCCAAGGCGTCAGCTACGATCAGGCTAACCAGAGAACGCCATCATCGCAGCAGTGGAACTTTGGTATTCAGCGGCAGATTCGGGGCGGTTGGTTTTTCGATATCGGTTACACCGGCAATCGCGGGAATCACCTCGTCGCCGGCGGTTACAACATGAACCAATTGGATCCGCAGTACGATACGGACCTGAAGACGGCGCTACAAACCCAGGTGCCCAATCCTTACGTGACCGCTCTGCAAGGTACGTCGCTCGGAACTGCGACAATTTCCAGGCAGCAGTCGCTGCTCCCTTATCCGTACTACACGAGCATCACCGTGCGAAATCCGCATCTCGGCAACTCGATATACAACGCCGGACTGCTCACGGTCCAAAAGCGCATGACGAAAGGCCTTTCCCTGCTGGTTTCCTATACGAAGGCGAAGCTTATCGATGACAGCGTAGCAACCCCAATCAATTTTGGAGCAGTGGAACAAACGAACAACAACGGCTACCAGAATGGGAAGTACGACCGGAAGCTGGAACGCGCGCTTGATCCGACCAATGTGGCTCAGCGTATGGTCATCAGTACCTCGTATAAGATACCTGTCGGAAAGGGGCAGTCCTTCGATCCGCACAACAGAATCGTAGACGGGATTATTGGCGGCTGGCAGTCACAGGTTATCATGACGTTGCAGAAAGGACTGCCGGTACTTGTCAGTGGCGCCAATAACAACCTGGCGAGCCGGCCGAACTCGACCGGGAAGTCGGCGAAGCTCGACAATCCGAATCAGTACCAATGGTTCGACACTAGTGCTTTTGTCAATCCACCGACTTACACTTACGGCAACATCAGCCGCACAATGCCCGACGTGACCAACCCGGGATTCTTCAATTGCGATTTGTCGCTGATCAAGAACACATCGATCACGGAACGCATCAAAGCGCAATTGCGAGTCGAGGCCTTCAACCTGGATAACCATACCAATCCGGGATTTGTAAACGGCGGCTTCTCTCCGGGTACCAACGGACTGAATCAGAGCAGCACTTTCGGAACAATTACTACCGGACGCGCGCCGCGAAGAATTCAGTTGGGGTTGAAGATAAACTTCTGATACCGATTTCCTATAGCAAGCCGGCTGAGCTCCGTCAGGAGCGAGGCCGGTATGCCATCTGCTCAAACTGGCTAATGCGCACAGTGCAATCAATGTTCGACTTTTAACGATTCGCCCAAATCATTCTGAGTCACACGCTTTTCGCCGGCCAGCTCTTCCAGAACCATCGACTCCCTCAACTGGAGGTACAGGATGTCACTCTTTTCAATCGCATCATTCGACATCTTCGCTTCAAGTTCACTGAATTTTCCTGCCATACGTATCGCCCTCCATTGTTGGATCATCATAATGCTCTGAGAATACTCCGGCGTCGCACAAGAATAACATTGCAGCCATCGACGTGGCGCACACACTCGTGTGTGCCGTTTCGACATTCGTGTTGAGACGTTTTCCGTTGGGCTGTCCTGCCCATACCAAGGCTCCAGTATTTCCAAAGACTTACGAACGCGCCGAGACGATTCTCGGCGCGGCAGGCAAGAGTGCCCGCGCCACGTGGCCGCGCAGTCAATGTGAAGTTGTTTTTGCGTGGTCCCTTAGTTTCAGTCATTGCGCCCACCCGCCACCACACCCAGAAACGCCTGGGCCGCGTGGCTCAGCTTTCGCCGGGCCGGATATACCAAATGAATCTTGCGCTCCACCACCAACTCCGGGACCTTCACTTCGCACAACCGGCCTTGCTCAATCTCCTGCGCCACGCACATCTTGGGCAGGAACGCCACGCCTTCGTTGCGCTGCACAAGATTACGAATGGTCTCGACGGTTGGCATCTCCACATCCATTCGCAACGGCACTCGCGCTTCCTGAAAGGCACGGATAACGACTTCGCGATAGGGTGACAGAACGTTGTGCGCGATGAATGTCTCCGCTCCAAGTTCGTTGATCGACACTTCCGCACGGCCTGCCAATCTGTGTTCCGGACTCACTACGAAGGCTAGATGATCCGTATAGATTACCTGGGAAATCAGCCGTTCGTCGCCCGGTTCGAAGCTGATGACTCCCAGTTCCAGGTCGCCGTCAATCAACTGCGACGGGACCTTGCTCGAAAGGCTGCGTCGCACCTGGACCTTCACTTTCGGATACATCTCTCGATAGCGCACGATGGGCTGAATCAAATAGAGGGTGGTAGACTCATTGGCACCGATCACCAGTCGTCCGGCGCTGTTGTCGCGCATTTCGGCGAGCGCATTGTCGAGGTCGCGCGAGAGGTTTTCAAACCGGCGGGCATACTCCAGCACGATGCGGCCTGCGTCGGTAAGCATGATCTCCTTGCCCGAGCGCTCAATCAACTTCTCCCCGATTTCGCCCTCAAGCCTTTGAATGGAAAGCGATACGGCCGGCTGCGTGCGCAGCAGTTTCTCCGCCGCCCGAGAGAAGTTCTTCTCCGTCGCCACCGTCAGAAATACTTTCAAGGAAAACAATTCCATCACAACATCTCCCCAAGTCCCATTATAAATCTTAATACCAACAGCGAATAGAATAAATTTGCTAAATCGCCAAAGGTGCCTGATAATCAACCTATGTCCCGGTGGTTGGAGTAACAGGCCGCCACCGCGGGCATACCTAAATTAAATAACGCGAGACAAAAACCATGAATCAGCGCGTAGTAATTTTCGATACCACGTTGCGCGACGGCGAGCAGTCACCTGGCTGCAGCATGACAGTACCTGAGAAACTGCGGATGGCACGCAAGCTGGTAGAGCTTGGCGTCGACATTATGGAAGCAGGCTTTCCCATTGCTTCGCAGGGCGATTTTGACGCCGTACAAGCGGTGAGCCGGGAATATCCCGATGTTCGAGTGGCCGCACTTTGCCGCTCCAACAAAATGGACGTGGAACGAGCCGGCGAGGCGCTGGCCTACGCCAAGAAGCCGGTGATCCACACCTTCATCGCCACCAGCGACATCCACTTGAAGTTCAAGTTGAAGAAATCGCGCCAGGAAGTTCTTGAGGCGGCAGTTAAGGCCATCGAACTGGCTCGCACTTATGCCGATGACGTAGAGTTCAGCGCCGAAGACGCCTCCCGCACCGATCCGGATTTTCTGGAAGAGATCACGCTAGCTGTGGTCAATGCCGGTGCCAGCACGGTGAACCTGCCCGATACCGTTGGCTACTCAATCCCCGATGAATACGCTGCCCTGATCCGGCGCATGGTGAAAGCCGTGGACGATCGGGCCATCATCAGCGTGCATTGCCACGACGATCTTGGCCTTGCGGTCGCCAACTCGCTGGCCGCAGTACAGGCTGGCGCAAGGCAGATTGAGTGCACCATCAACGGCATCGGCGAACGCGCAGGCAACTGCTCGCTCGAAGAGATCGTCATGGCGATGCACACGCGCCGCGACAAGCTGCCGTACACCACGGGAATCAACGCCGAGCACATCTACGCCGCCAGCCGGTTGCTGACGTCGATCATCACGTTTGGCCCGCAACCGAATAAAGCGATCGTCGGCGACAACGCCTTCGCACACGAAGCGGGCATTCACCAGGACGGCTACCTGAAAGAGAAGTCAACCTATGAGATCATAGATCCTAAGACCGTTGGCGTTCCCGAAAGCAAGCTGGTTTTGGGCAAGCATAGCGGCCGCCACGCACTGAAACAGCGGTGCAGCGATCTGGGCTACGAACTCACCAAAGAAGAATTGGACGTGGTTTACCACGGGTTCACGGAACTGGCCGACCGCGTAAAAGGCGTGCGCAACGACGCAATCATTGAGCTGGTAAAGGGATCGATGGCGAAAGCCGCCATCGCCGAATAACGAAAATATGGACTTAAACTTACTCATTCTACCCGGTGACGGTATCGGCACCGAAGTCACACGGGAAGCTGTGCGCGTGCTGGATCGCGTGGCAGCCAAGTACAACCATAAAGTAAACAGCAAAGAAGCCCTGCTGGGCGGCATCGCGATCCACAAGACCGGCGGACCGTTCCCGGAAGAGACGGCACGACTTTGCGTAGATGCGGACGCGACCTTGATGGGCGCCGTCGGCCTTCCTGAGTTCGACAACTGGCCGCCGGAAAAGCGTCCTGAACGCGGACTGCTTGGAATCCGCAAGACGATGGGCGTTTTCGCCAACCTGCGCCCCGTGCGGTCGTACCCTGCCCTGCTGGACTCTTCGCCGCTGAAGAATCATCTGGTGGATGGCGTGGACATGATCATCGTGCGCGAACTGACCGGCGGCATTTATTATGGAACGCCGCGCGGCATCTTCGGCGAAGGCGAAAACGAGCATGCCATGAACACCATGGCTTACACGCGCGGAGAAATCGAACGCGTGACCCGCATGTCCTTTGAGCTGGCACGCAAGCGCCGCAAGAAGGTCACCAACGTCGATAAGTGCAACGTGCTCGAAACGTCGCAGCTGTGGCGTCGCGTTGTGGAAGAAGTCGCTAAGGACTATCCGGATGTGGAACTCGACCACTTGCTGGTGGACAACTGCGCCATGCAGCTGGTTTTGAATCCCAAGCGTTTCGACATGGTGCTGACGGAAAACATGTTCGGCGACATTCTGAGCGACGAAGGTGCAGTGCTGGCTGGCTCGATCGGCATGCTGCCCTCGGCCTCCATCGGCGCCAGGAAGGCATCTGGCGTATGGGTTGGCCTGTACGAACCGGTACATGGTTCGGCGCCGGACATCGCAGGACAAAACAAAGCCAATCCGCTCGGCGCGATTGGTTCCGTTGCGGCGATGCTCGAATACAGCTTCGGCCTGATGGAAGAAGCTGCGGCCGTAAACGCCGCCATGGAAAAAGTATTGAACTCCGGAAATGTGACGGCCGATCTGCGGCCGAAGGGCACTCCGGCGACGACATCGCAAGTAGGAGACGCAGTCTGTGACGCAATCTAACGGCGCAAGAGTTGAAAGCGCATTACCACGTACCATCATTGAAAAAGTTTGGGATTCGCACGTTGTGGCTGAACAGCCCGGCGCTCCGAGCCTCATCTATATTGATCTGCACCTGGTGCACGAAGTAACTTCGCCGCAGGCGTTCTCAGGCCTGCGCGAACGCGGCCTCAAGGTGCGCCGTCCGCAGAACACCTTCGCCACCGTGGACCATTCCACGCCGACCACGCCGCGCTCGCTGCCGATCGTTGACCAGATCGCCGCGGCGCAGGTGGCACAGCTGGAAAAGAACTGCACCGACTTCGGTATTCCGTTCTTCGGCTTCCAGAATCGCAACCAGGGCATCGTTCACGTCATCGGACCGGAACAGGGCTTGACCCAACCCGGCATGACGGTGGTCTGCGGAGACAGTCACACGGCGACTCACGGAGCGTTCGGTGCGCTGGCATTCGGCATCGGCACCAGCGAAGTGGAACACGTACTGGCCACGCAGTGCCTGCTGCAGCGCAGGTCGAAGGCGTTTCAAGTAACGGTTGATGGAACACTTAAATCCGGCGTGACAGCAAAGGACATCATCCTCGCGCTGCTTTCGCGCATCGGTGTTGGCGGCGCTACCGCGTGCGTCATTGAATACGGCGGTTCGGCCATCCGCGCGCTATCCATGGAAGAGCGCATGACCGTGTGCAACATGTCGATCGAAGGCGGCGCTCGCGCCGGCTTGATCGCTCCGGACGATACAACCTACCAGTTCATCGCCGGCCGCAAATTCGCTCCGCAGGGCGCGGAATGGGACGCTGCGGTGGCTCGTTGGAAGCAGTTGCCGTCAGACGAAGGCGCAACCTACGACCACTCCATCTCCATCGACGCCAACACGCTTGAGCCGATGATCACCTTCGGAACGAATCCTGGCCAGGGCATGGCGATCAGCGGCTTACTGCCTGATCCTTCCTCGCTGGCCGATCAGCAGGATCGCGATTCGCTCACCAAGGCGTTGAAGTATATGGACCTGCAGCCGGGCAAACCGATTGTAGGCCAGCCCATCAATGTGGTGTTTGTCGGTAGCTGCACAAACTCGCGCATCAGCGATCTGCGCGCCGCCGCATCAGTAATGAAGGGCCGCAAAGTGAGCCCGAGCGTCCGTATGATGGTGGTTCCGGGTTCGATGGAGATCAAACGCCAGGCCGAAACCGAAGGGCTCGACCAGGTGTTTAAGGATTCCGGCGCAGAGTGGCGCGAAGCGGGCTGCTCCATGTGCATCGCCATGAATGGCGATCAACTGCAGCCGGGACAGTACAGCGTTAGCACCAGCAATCGTAATTTCGAAGGCCGTCAGGGCAAGGGTGGACGTACGTTCCTCGCCAGCCCGCTGACCGCCGCCGCCAGCGCAGTCACCGGCGTGGTGACCGATGTGAGGACCCTCTAATGAAAATCCAGAGCCGTGTAGTTGCAATGCCGATCGACAACGTCGATACCGACCAGATCATCCCGGCACGCTTTCTGAAGACCATCTCAAAAGTTGGCCTGGGCGATCAGTTGTTTAATGACTGGCGCTATGAGGCCGATGGCTCGCCGAAACCGGACTTCGTCATCAACAAGCCGGAGACCAAAGGCTGCGAGATTCTGCTGGCTGGCGATAACTTTGGCTGCGGCAGTTCGCGCGAGCATGCTCCGTGGGCGTTGACGCAGTTCGGATTTAAGGCTGTGATCAGCACCTCATTTGCCGATATTTTCAAGGGAAATTCCCTGAAAAACTCCCTGCTTCCGATTGTCGTTTCCAAGGACATGCACGCGAAGCTGTTCGCGGCCTATGCGGCGGACCCGGCGATGCAGGTGACAATCGATCTGGCTACCCAGACGATCACCTTAGCCGATGGCACGTCGGCCGAGTTCCCTGTGGATGCGTTCTCAAAGATGTGTCTGCTGGAAGGCGTTGATGAGTTAGGCTATATTCTCAAGCAATTGCCCGTGATCGAGCAGTACGAAGCCGGCCGGGCCTGGTCGCTCAACACCTTAGCATAAAACCTGAGTTTTACTTATATTCCGGCAACAATGTGTAGGTGGTTTTCCCAATATGCGCGGGGCTAATTTTCGCGTAGATTGGATTTTAGGAGAACCACCTGTACATTATGCAGAAGCAAATTGTATCCAGTGTATTCGCCGCATGCGCACTTGCGGCAACCTGCGCAGCCGGCGACAATTCTGTCTGCCAGTACAACTTGTTTGTCCTCGGCAACTCAACTGCGCAATATTCCAATGTTCAGGGCCGGGTTGGTGTAGGCGGTAATGCAATCTACACCGGATATGACTTTGGCTCCCAACTCACAGCAAACTCCAATCGTAACGATATCGTAGTTGGTGGAAACCTGACGTTCAGCAACGGGCAGGTAGAAAAGGGCTCGGTCGTGGCCAACGGAAAAGTATCGTTCACCAATGTCACCTTGGTTGAAGGCGGCATCACAGCTACCGGCTCGATCTCGCTTACGAATGGGCAAGTAAACGGGTCTGTGAACCCGCACGCGATCAACCCCATGCCATTTAGCTTCTACCAGGCCGCGGGGTTTCTTCAAACCGCATCGTCTGCCTATGGTGCGCTGACTGCCAATGGGACTACCGCCAACCAATGGGGCGGCCTGTCTTTGACGGGAACTGATCCGAAACTGAACATATTTACTGTCACGAGCACTCTTTTGCAGAGCGTTTGGGGCGTTCAAATCGATGTTCCCAGCGGATCCACGGTGCTGATCAACGTCAGCGGAGTTGCGGCCACTCAGCCCAACGCCGGTTATAACTACACCGGCACCGACGCTAACCACGTGCTGTTCAACTATTTCCAGGCAAGCACATTGCAGTTGAACGCCGGACAAGGCACCGTGCTGGCACCCTTTGCCGACATCACCTTCCCCTACGGGGCAGTGAATGGAACCGTGATCGGCAATTCGTTCACAGGCAACGGACAGGTGAATCTGGCCGGGTTTGTAGATGGTCTTCCTGCTTTGCCTGGTGGCTACAACTTCTGTTCTGATTTCCCGGGCAGCCCATCCATGCCGCAGTAAGCCGGTTATTGCAGGTCGAAACTGTCGCCGCGCGCCGGAATAACAGCCTCCAGATCGTATCTATCTTTAATTGCTACGGCCATGGCAGCCTGTTGTTTGGGTTCGCCATGGACCAGAAACACCTTCTTCAGCCCCTTTGCAAACGGCTTCATCCACTCCAACAGTTCGCGCTGATCGGCGTGTCCGCTCAATTCATTGATCTTCGTTACCTCGGCGCGCAGGCGCATTAGCTCACCGAAGATTGGCACCTCGGGCAGCTTATCTACAAGTTTTCTACCCAACGTGTTCTCACCCTGGAAACCCGTGATGAGAATCGTATTTCTGGGGTCCGAGATGTTATTGCGCAAATGGTGGACAATCCGTCCGGCTTCGCACATGCCGCTTGCGGAAATCACAATGAACGGTCCGTGTAGATCATTCAGCGCCTTCGATTCCGTGGCCTCGCGTACGTAGGTAAGGCGGCTGAAACCGAAAGGGTCCTCTCCCTTGTCAAGAAACGCGCGCGTCTCCTCATCGAACAGTTCCGAATGCTTGCGGAAGATCTTCGTAACATCGACGGCCAGCGGACTATCGACAAACATGGGCAGCGACGGAATCTTGTGCTCATCAATCAACTGATGCAGCATAAGCACCACCTGCTGCGTTCGGCCGACCGCGAACGCCGGTACGATGATCTTGCCTCCACGGCGGGCCGTGCGATTGACGATAGCTGCCAGTTTATCGGTCACGGATTCAACCGGTTGATGCAAACGGTCTCCGTAGGTGCTCTCCATGATGAGATAGTCGGCCTTGGGCAACGACTCCGGGTCCATGGTAATGGGCAGACCTTTGCGTCCGACATCGCCGCTGAAGACGAGATTGATGCCTTCGGCCTGCAGATGCATCGCGGTGCTGCCGAGCATGTGGCCAGCTTCGTAGGTGGTGTAAGTCAGGCCGCCAACATCTGTGGGCGTGTGCAACGGCGTGCGAGTGAACAGCGGCATCACACCGGCGGCGTCTTCCATAGAATAGAGCGGCTGAACATCCTCATGCTGATGGGCGGGATCAACGGACCGCCGGCGGAACGATCGCTTGTTCACAAACTCGGCATCCTTCTGCTGCAGGTGAGCCGAATCCATCAACATTGCTTCGCACAGGTCGGCAGTGGCGTGGGTTGTGTAAATGGGATTTGCGTAACCGTGCTTGACCAGTGAGGGCAGGTTTCCGCTGTGATCGATATGTGCATGCGAAAGCAGCACGGCATCGATACTGTTGGCCGGACAAGGCAGCGTGCGGTTACGTTCAAACGCCTCCTTCCGGCGGCCCTGAAACAGACCGCAATCGAGGACAAAGCGTTTTCCGCTTGTTTCTAAAAGGTGCATGGAGCCGGTGACAGTTTGGGCCGCGCCCCAGAAGGAGATTCGCATGACCACAGCATACACGGAGAGAAGACCGTTATACAATGAGATGGTATGCCTATCTACGAGTATCGTTGTGAAGATTGCGGAAGCAAGTTTGAGAAGCTGGTGCGGCGCGCTGCCGAATCGGATTCGCAGGAATGCCCGTCCTGCGGCCAGAAGCATTTGGCACTGCAACTTTCGACGTTCGCAGCGCATGCCAATGGCGCGCCTTCTGCGTTCACGCCCGCGGCCAACCGCACGGGCGGCGGATGCCCGGCCGGCATGTGCGGCACACCTGGTCTGTGCGGACGCAACTAGTTTCTCCCAATCGTTGATAGGATGGTCTGGACAATGTTCAGACCATTCCTGATTCTTCTCGTCTCATTTTCCTGCGCAGCACAAACACCTACCCGCTCCATTCATCCTGCCGTAACCAATGTTGAAATATGGCCTGGACCTGAAGGCTATCCGTGGGCTGACACAGGCATCCGTTTGTTCACCCGCGAGGCTCTGCTACGCCGCGTCGGACCGAATGAACTGCTGGCCACGTGGACCACAGGCGGCTTCACGGAACCTACGCCCGGCAACTTCACCATGATTTCCCGCAGTACCGATGGAGGCAAGACCTGGACCAAAGCGGGACGCTTTGCGCACCCGACGCGCGGACTGTTCACCACCGAATTATTCCAGCCGAAGCCTGGTGAGATTCACGCATTCTTGCAGACCTATGGCATGGGAGTTTGGATGACGCAGTTGCATAGTTACCGTGCCATCAGCCGCGATGGCGGGCAAACCTGGACCGGGCCGCACTCCATCCCAGGCGGTATTCAAAACGTTTGGGCCGCAGGCGGCATCGTGCATTCATCTGGCCGTTGGATCATCCCCGTGAGTTGGGCGGAACTGGTGGGCGACGAGTGGGCAGAACCAGTGATAGGACGTGCCCCGGTTCAGGGGCAGGTGGGCGAGCGTCCATTAAAACAAGTGGAACTGCCCTACGGTTCCGATTCCGAATTGCATCAAAAGACCGGCAATGCGTGGGCCGACCGCAACCATCGTTATGTGTGCGGCGTAATGGTGTCCGACGACGGCGGCCAGTCGTTTCAACTGCGTGGCTACTTGAAAGGTGGCGCGCACGATTGGCTGATAGAGCCGCGCATTGTGGAACTCTCCGATGGACGCGTTGCCATGCTCATCCGCTCACAGAAAGATGGCTGGCTGTGGCGCAGTGAATCGAAAGACAAGGGACTGAGTTGGAGCACCCCCGTGCAATCCGACATTCCCAATCCGGCCTCGAAGGTAAACCTGCAGCGTGCCCGCGATGGGCGTATCTTCCTGGTTCACAATCCCAATTCCAAAGCACGCAATCCATTGTCGCTGTGGATCAGCAACGACGACATGAAGACCTGGAGCGTGAAGGTAGATCTGGTTCAGGATAAGGTCAGCCTGAACTACCCGGACGGTTTTCTCGATGAGGACAAGCGCGAATTTGTGCTTACCTGGGAGGACGCGCGAAAGGTATACCTGATGCGCGTCCCGATGGATATTCGTTAGTCGCGGTGCGACAGGTAGTAATGAACCGCCGGCGTAACAATCAGCGATAACACCATGCTGGCCAGCACGCCGCCGATTACGGCGATGGCCAGCGGTTGCAGCATCTGCGACCCAGCGCCCCAGGCCAGCGACAGCGGAACCATGCCAGCGATGGTTGCCAGCGCAGTCATCAAAATCGGACGCAAGCGCCGTTCGCCGGCTTGCACCATCGCTTCAAAAGCGGATGCCCCGGAGGCTCGGAAACGTTGATCGGAATCAAGCAGCAGGATTCCGTTCTTGGCGACGATTCCAATTACCATGATCAGCCCCATGAACGACGAAATGTTGAAGCTCGTTTTGGTGATCAATAGGGCCAGAAACACTCCGGACGTGGATAGCAGCGCCGAAGCGAGGATCGAAATCGGAGCGGCAAACCCGCCGAATTCGAATAGCAGCACCGTGAACACCAGCACGATGGCCAGCAGCAACACCATCACCAGATCGCGGAACGACTTCTGCTGTTCCAGATACGCCCCGCCATATTCAATGCGGATACTTGGGGGAATGCCAATATCGGTGACCACTTTCTTCACCGATTTGATCGCGTCGCCGAGGCTGAGGTTTTCCAACCGCGCGGTGACGGCAACATCGCGCTGCAGGTTTTCGCGCTGAATTTCGGACTGGCCGGGGAGTTCAATCACATTGGTGAGCGCGCCGAGCGTCGAGGTTTTGCCATTGGAACTGACCAGCAGCGCGTTCTTAATTGCTTCCACCGAAGAGCGGGACTCTTCCGGATACCGCACGCGGATGGTATAGGGCCGGTCGTTCAAAATCGACGGCATGGCGGTGGGCTCGCCCTGCATCACGGCGCTGGCATCGAGTTCCACCTCTTCCGTGCTGAAGCCGGCGCGGGCTGCGACGGCCTGATCCACCTTGAAAACGAGAGCGGGGCCGCTGATGGTGTTCTCAATTCCATCCAGCACGTCGACAATGCCATGGACCTTCTTGATCGCGTCGCCGAGCTTCGGCGCCCACTCGCGCAGAAGAGCCGCGTTTTGCGAGAAGAGCTTGATCTCAATCGGCTCCGGAGCGCTGGTCAAATCGCCGATCATGTCCTGAAGTAACTGCGGGAACTCAACCTTCAATTGCGGAAGTTCGTCTCCCACTTTTTCGCGCATCAGTTTGATAATTTCTTCCGAGGAGCGCTTGCGGTCGCGTTTCAGGCGGATGGTGAAATCTCCGCGGTTCGCTTCGGTCACCTGCGCCAGGCCAAGTTGCAGGCCGGTGCGGCGGGATGTGTTTTGCACTTCGGGGAACGAGTGGACAATTGCTTCCACCTCGGCGATCGTTTTGTTCGTTTCGGCAAGCGACGAGCCGGCCGGCATCAGGTAATCGAGAATAAAGCCGCCTTCGTCCATTGCGGGCAACAGGTCCGTGCCAAGCGCGTTGAAGCAGGCGTAGGATCCGCCGATGATTCCAAACACCAGAATGGACATCACCAACGGGTGGGCAAGCGCGCCACGCAGTGCGAATTCATAGAGGCGAACCAGGGAACCGATAACGCCGCTCTTGTCATCATGTACTTTCGGCACTGAGCGCAGCATGTAGTGGCTCACCGTTGGGGTCCAAGTCAGTGCGAGGAAAAGCGAAGTCAGCAGCGACATGCCCACCGTAATTGCCAGCGCGCGGAAGAACACGCCGGTCACGCCAGTGATCGAAATCAGCGGCAGAAATACAACGATCGGCGTGATGGTGGAGCCAATCAGCGGCTTGGTGATTTCGCGCAGCGCGCTGCGAATCGCCTCAGAACGCGACTGGCCCGCATCGCGATGCAGCACGATATTTTCGACGACTACAATCGCATCGTCAATCACCAGGCCAACCGCAGCGGCCAGACCGCCAAGGGTCATCAGGTTGAAGCTCTGCCCGAATAGGCGCAGTGCAATAAACGTCACCGCTACGGTAGCGGGAATCACCAAGCCCGCGACCAGCGACGTGCCCCAGTCGCGCAGGAACAGCACCATGATGATCGTTGCCAGGATCAGGCCAATGAGAATCGCGTCACGCACGCTGCTGATCGAATCATTAACGATTTCCGATTGATCGTAGAACGGCTGGAGATCCACTCCCTGCGGCAGCGACTTTTTAATCGCTTCAATTTCGGCGTGCACCATATCCGCCACTTCCACGGTGTTGCCATTCGGTTGGCGCTTGATGTTCACCAGCACGGCCGGCTTCTGATTGGCCGTAACGGAAGTATAGATTGGCTTCACCGAATTCACGACGCTGGCGATGTCGCCCACTCGCACAGGCAAATTCGCGTTCGTAGTCTTAACGACAAGGTTGGAAATCTCTTCCGGCGTGCGCGCCTGGCCGGTCACCAGACTCAGCACCAACTGGTGATTGTTTTCGATCAGGCCCGGCGAATCGACCATGTTGCTCTTCCGAACGGCTTCGAGCAGCGCGGGCACGGTCACGCCGGTCTGCGCCATTTTCGAAGGGTTGACGCGGATTTCGAACTCCGGCTCGCGGCCTCCCTGCACCACAACAGTGGCCACGCCGTTCAGCCGGTTCAGCCGTGGCTTGATCTCATACGTGGCAATTTCCCATAGGCGCGTTGGAGGAATATTCGGCGAAGTCAGGCTGTAGCCCATCACCGGAAACGCCGCAAAGGTAAGGCGCTGCGCGTTCAAACGGGCGGTCGCTGGCAGCGTGGGTTGCACGCGCGCCAGAGCCGCGTTCACCAGTTCCAGCGTGCGGTACATATCGACGTCCCACGAAAAATACAGATTGATTTCCGCAGTACCGCGACTCGTTACCGACTTCATTCGCTCGCGGCCGAGGATGCCGTTCATCTCCTCTTCGATCGGCTTAGTGACGGTCACCAGCATCTGATCGATTGGCGCAACGCCGTTGTCCGCGCCGATGACGATTCGTGGAAAGTCCGTTGAAGGAAACACCGCGATCGGAATCGTAAACGCCAGATAGATTCCCACGGCGACCAAGGTCAGGATGACGAAGATAATCGGCTTGCCGTGCTGCGCCGTCCAATGCTCGCGAGCGGCATCGTTATTTTGAATGGGCTCGCTCATTTCTTCTTCTCGTCCTCTTTGTGATCGTCGTCCTTCTTACCCTTCTCATCGTCCTTCTTTTCGCCTTCGCCGGGCTTTTCAATCTTCACCTTGGCGCCATCGCCTAACCCAACGCCCCCTTCGACAACCACTACGTCGCCCTCTTGCACGCCGCTCACGATCTGCGTCTTGTCGGCATTGCGAATGCCTGTTTGCACCTTGTGCACGTGGATCAAATTTTCTTTGTTGACCACATAAACCGCGGTGCTGCCGTCTTCATGCGGCAACAACGCGACGGTGGGAACCACCAATGCGTCCTTGAGGGTGTCACACTGAATCGTCACTTTCACGGTACCGCCGGGCTTCAATCTTCCGCCGGGATTCGACATCTGCACCCATACTTCGAGCGTTGTTGCCTGCGGATCCACCGCCGGGCTGATGACCGTGATCTTGCCGTCCGCCGCCGCAGTGCCATCGCTGGCGACAACCTTCGCTGCTTGTCCGACGTGCACAAAGCCTGCCTGTGCCTGCGGGATGCTAACGCGGGCGATCACATTGGAAACGTCCATCACGTTTAACAGTGGGGTTCCGGCTTGCGCCATTTCGCCGGGGAACAGCATTCGTTCGGAGACAATGCCAGAGATAGGGCTGTGCACTTCGGCATAAGACAACTGGGCGCGGGCGGCGTCCATCTTACCTTTGGCGGAGTCTGCCTGCGCGCGGGCGATGTTTACATCCTCCACGCGGCTCACGCCTTGCACGGATTCCAGATGCTTATTCGCCGTATCGAACTGGGCCTTGGCCTGGGCGTACAGCACGAGCGCTTCATCCACCTGCCGCCGCGGCAGCGCCCCGTCTTTGTAGAGTTTTTCACGGCTATCCACAAGGCGCTTAGCCGCATCCAGCCCCTGCTGGGCGGACTGCACATCAGCCAACGACTTCACCATCCCCTCTGGCACCGCCGCCTTCGACACGTTCCGGAAGTTCGCCTCAGCCTGTGCGTAAGCCGCTCTGGTATCGACTACGGCGGCCTCCAGATCTTTACTCTCCAACGTCGCAAGCACCTGACCGGCAGTAACGGCAGACCCCTTGTTGACGAAGAACTTCAACACTGGCGCGCTGATCTTCGGTGTTACAGCCGATTGTTCAAGGGCGCGAAGAACCCCTTCGGCGATGATGACGCGCTGAATTGGCTCATGCTCAACCTTGTCCACTTGCACGCCAAAAACCGGCGGCTTTTCTTCCTCTTTCTTTTCCTTGGCACAGCCGCTCAGCATCAACAAAACTACCGCGGTGGCGATGATAATCGTTTTCTTCATGTGAATCCTTACCTTCCGGCGGCAACTTCCAGATCCGCTCGCGCGTTCAGATAATTCGTGAGGTTTGCAAAGTAAGTGGAACGCGCCTGGGCCAACTGGCTTTGCGAGGTGACTACGTCGAGTGCCGAGCCTTCCCCGCCCTCGTACCGCAGGCGGCTCAGCTTCAAGTCTTCTTCGGCCAGTTTCTGCGCATCGCTCGTCATGGCCACCTGGGCGTAGTATTGCTTCACTCGAACCAATGCAGCCTGATACTCTTTCGACAGCGCGCGCTCGGCGATAGCCCGGTTGGCATCCACTTGTTTGGCGCGGGCCAGAAACGCATTCGATGCCTCGCGCGCCTTGTGCCAATCGAACAGCGGAATGTTCACGCCAATCGTTGTCGAAGCGCCGCGGTCGCGCAGGCTCAGAATATTGGAGTCGATACCGAAGCGGAAGTCCATAGTCGCAACGGGCCGCATGGCCGCCAATTCGCGTCGCGCTTCGGCTTGCAAACCTCGGCGTTGCGCATCAAGCAAGTTGAATTCAATGCGGTTCATGAAAGGCGCAGCAGCAGCGGCTTCGGCCTCCGGCGTGGGCAAGGGCTTATCCAGAATGTCTTCAATCGCCAACTCGTCGGTAACGTCGCGAGTCCAGAAAGAAGCCAATTCCTGATTGGCGATCTTCGCTTCCAACTCTGCCGCGCTCAGCGCCTGGCGGAATTGCGACGACTGCGCCGCGGCCTTCACAACATCGGCACGGGCGGCTTCCCCGCCCTCATACAATTTCTTCGTGCGCGCCTCAAAGTTCTCACTATCGGCCAGAAGCATCTTGGCCACAACGGCCAGGCGCCGGGTAAGCAGCACCCGGTAATAAGAGGTTGTTACGGCGCGTTTCAAATCACGCTGCGTGATGGCCACGCTGGCCGTAGCGGCCTGGTGCGCGGCGCGCGCCCGGTTCAATTCCGCGCGCAGCCGGCCTGAGGAATCGAACTCAACCGAACCGCCGGCCAACGCGATCCATTCCCGTGTTCCGTTCAAAGCAACAAACGATGCAGACGTGTTGTGTACGAAGCCCGTGTTCAGGCCTGCCTGCGGCAAGAATGAAGCCCGTGCCTGGGCAATGCCAGACAGCGCAGCCTCCGTTTCCAGTCGGGCAACACTGATCTGCGAAGGCGCAGCCACAGCCAGTTTCACGCACTCCTCAAGCGTCAAAACCTTCGCGGGAGTTTGCGCGAAGGCGGGCAATGCGAGCGAAAGACACAATGCGATTCGTAAAAGCGGAACGGTTGTCACCTTTAACCTCAGCTTCCAATTTTAGGACGGCGATTCTGAAAATTGTCTGAAAGCGGATTGACCTACAGAAACTCTTCAGAAAGGCAGCATATCATGGTCAACAGGATGAGAGTTTTGGTGGTGGAAGACGACGCGCGCATGGCCGGATTGCTGAAGCAGTTCCTGAGCGAAGAGGGACACGCCGTGAGCGTCGCCGCCGATGGCAAAAGTGGCCTCAGCTACGCGCTGACTGGCCATTATGATCTGTTGATTCTCGACGGCATGCTGCCCGAAATGGACGGCTTTGAAGTGGTGAAGCGGCTGCGCGCGGAAAAGCGCCAGACTCCCATTCTTATGCTCACAGCGCGCGACGCGACTCACGACATTGTGAAGGGCCTAAACCTGGGAGCAGACGATTACCTCACCAAACCGTTTTCATTTGAAGTGCTGGCTGCCCGTGTCAACGCGGTCTCGCGGCGCGGACCGATCCCCCAACCTGTCTGCTACGAGGTTGGCAATCTGCGACTCGACCCTACCGCACACACAGCATCTCGAACGGGCACAATCATCCATCTGACCAAGACCGAATTCTCCATCCTGGAAATTTTGATGCGCAACTCAGGCAGGGTCGTAACACGCGACACGCTCCTCGAACAGGTGTGGCACCACGACCAGGGAATCGAAAGCAACACGCTTGACGCATTTGTTCGATTGCTTCGAGTGAAGGTTGAGGCGCCAGGGGAGGCCCGGCTCATACGCACGGTGCGCGGCATTGGATACTCCATTCAGGGGGATGAATAATGGCAGCGTATTCCATTCGCGTTCAACTCACCGTTTGGTATTCCGCCGTATTGCTAGGCGGCTTGTTGATGTTTGCCATCTCGCTTTGGTTCGCGCTGGAACACCGGCTGCTACAGGCGGTTGATAACAGGTTGTCGTCGCAGATTGAAAGCCTGCGTACCGTGATACAGGTGGAGACACCCTTGCTGGATGAACCCCAGTTGAAAGACGAACTCGCCGAATTTGCACGCGAAGTGGTGAACGGCGAGTGGATCGTGCTGCGCACTCCCAATGGACAACAGCTACTTCCGGCCGCAGGCCCACCGCTCCTGCCAGAGACGCAAGGACAGTCCAACGCCATCGTCAACGGCCGCAACCTGAGGCTCCGCGGTGGCCAATTCATCAACGCGGGCCGGACATACAAAGCGGTTGTTGCCGCGCCAATGACAGAGGTAACGGAGGTGCTCGATATGATGCGCAACCTGCTCTTATTTCTGATTCCTGCCGTGATGATTGCATCTTGCCTCGGCGGATATTGGATTAGCGGCAGGGCTCTGGCCCCAGTGGATCAGATCACCGAAGTAGCGCGAACAATCAGTGTGCAGAATCTGTCGCAACGCCTCATGGTTAGCCAAACCGGCGATGCCCTGCAACGCATGTCCGAGACGTGGAACGATATGCTGCGACGACTGGATTCGGCAGTGATTCGAATTCAACGCTTCACAGCGGACGCCTCTCACGAATTGCGAACGCCTCTAGCCATTATTCGCGCCACCGCGGAACTGGCGTTGCGCCGGGAAAGGAGCGCGGCGGAATATCGCCAAGCGTTGACGGAAATCAAGCAGGAATCGGAACGCATGACAGAACTGACGGAGGCGCTACTGACGATCGCCAGGGCGGATGCAGGAAAATCGGAACTGAAACTGACGCCCGTCAACATCGGGACCATCGCCGCGGAAGTCGCCAAAAACTGCCAATCCAGAGCAGAAGAGTGTGGTGTCGAACTGCTTCTGGATGTTGCCAGTGGAGTTAGGCCGGCAAATGCAAACGCCGATGCGATTGGCAGACTTCTGTTAATCCTGCTCGATAATGCCTGCAAGCACACGCCAAGGGGAGGCCTGGTTACAGTCATGGTGCAGGGAACAGGAAGTGCGGTTCGCATATCCGTTCAAGATAACGGCGAAGGGATGCCCGGCGAAATATTGCACCATATATTTGAACGGTTTTATACGGCCAACCCTGCCCGCAGTGGAAATCGAGGAGTTGGACTCGGTCTTGCAATCGCACAAGGGATTGCTGAGGCTCATCACACTCAAATACAAGTACATAGCCAGCCAGGAGCGGGGTCTACTTTTTGGCTCGATCTTCGATCATCTTAGTCTCGCGGTTAACAATTCGAAACATATTAGCCAAAAGATTGTCAGACTCTCGAAATCATGATAATCCTTAGTATCGCTCAAAGGAGAGGTATGAAAAGACAATTAACTTGGATCTTGATTTCAGTTACAAGTGTTTCCATTTTCGCTCAGGCACCCGCCACGGATCGTGTTGGGTTTCCAGAAGGATATCAGAAATGGGCACAGTTTTATGTACTTGACCGCTCAGACAATAAACAGGTGCGAAGCATCTACGGCAATACGATTGCCGCGGGTGTCGCAGACGGCAGTCAGGGTAATTATCCGTATGGATCAGTTGTCGTTCTCGAAACAGTAAATGCACTGAAAGACGCCGATGGCAACGCAGTGTTAGACCGGAATGGACGCTACATTAAAGATCCGGCAGCAGCCGTTACGGTGAACACGATGCGCAAGGAAAAAGGATTTGGCACGGCTTACGGAGCCCTTCGCAACGGCGAATGGGAATATGTTGGCTATACCCCCACGGGCGGCTATTCCACTTTGCCACAAAACTCACAGACCTGCGCCAACTGCCATCTCCAGGCCGGCCAGGGAAAAGATTGGGTGTTTCGCGGTGCAGGACATTTTAAGAACGGTAATTTGACTTCGCTCGGCGCGGTTCCCGGAGCGATTATCAAGAACTATGCTTTCGTGCCCGGCACTCTCACGGTGAAGGCTGGTAGCATGGTTACCTTCTACAACGACGACGTGGTTGCGCATAATATCGCAGATGATTTCCCCGGCGGTTGGATTTCAGCAAATATGCAGGCTGGTAGCGGTTCCCAGGCGATTCCATTTACCGTACCAGGCGAATTCAACTTTCACTGTGCGATCCACCCGAATATGAAGGGTAAGATCGTTGTAACCCCTCAGTAACTACTTTTCTATAACGCGTCGCACCCTCTCGCGCAATGCTGGTAACAACTCCGCTTCAAACCACGGACGTTGTTTTACCCACATGCCATTGCGCGGGGAGGGATGCGGCAACACAATCCTGCCAGGCAACATCGTTCGATAGGACTCAACACTCTCCGTCAAAGTTCGAAAGGCCCCACCTAAGTTCGCGTTGAATGAAAATGCACCGACATAGATAGTTAGCTGAAGACTCTTAAGGATCGGCAATATCTGTGGATGCCAAAGTGGCGCGCATTCCTGCCGCGGCGGAAGATCTCCCGTAGCGCCAGTGCCTGGATAGCAAAAGCCCATTGGAACGATGGCAATCTTTTTCGGATCGTAGAACTCTTCAGAGGTAACGCCCAGCCAATCGCGCAGGCGATCGCCGCTGCGGTCATGCCAGGGAATGCCTGATTCGTGTGCCGACTTGCCCGGCGCTTGCCCGATGATCACGATCTTCGATTCAGGATGTGCCGCCAGCAATGGCCGTGGGCCCAAAGGCAGCGCGGAGGCGCACACCGTACAGGTGCGTGCCTCCGCGAGAACAGCAAAGAGTGGATGTTTGGTTGTCATGCCGCAGTGTAGAAACGCTCGGACACCACTTTACCGTTTTCCCACCGCCGGCGCAGTACCTCGTTCCAGAGGATCGGGCCATTCGTGGTGTTGAGGTCGAAGGTCCATTCGCTCATCGTGACGCCGTCGCCGATCGTCTGGCTGTGAAGCGTGATGCCATTCACGGCAGTGACGGTCTTGAAGAAGGCTGTCAGGTACTCCATCTGGGCTTTCTTGCCGCCCTTGCGCGCTGGCTGGTTGCCTTCCTGCTCTTCGCCGTCTTCGGCGTAGAACTTCTCTACCGCTTCAACCATTGCGCCTTTGGCGATCATGGCATTCAATTCTGTTTCGAGTGTTTTCAAGTCTTGCATCGTAGTTCTCCTGGTGAAGTTAGTTAGTGGGACATCGTTGAGCCAGACTGGATCATGCGGGCATGTTCCAGGTGCTTTAAGAAAAGCGGTTGCGCGCCTTCGAGCGCTGCTTTCAATTCGGGGTTGGTGGCATTCGGAATCAGCACCCCAGCCACTAAGTCGGTTACGGCCTTGTGGTAGCCAACTTCGTTATCCACATACAACTTCGCGAACTCCTTGCCCTTGGCCGCGTTCAGTTTCGCCGTCACGCCCTTCGCGCCGTCTTTCAAGCTGAGGCTGGTGGGACTGTCGGCGGCGACAACGCCCAATTTGGCGGCCAATTCAATCACGGCCTTCTGCACTGCGGAATGGTCAACCACCATGCGCTGGGCGAACTCGCGGACAGCCTTGTCTTTCGATTTCTGCAGCGCGATGTTGCCGTAGTCGATATCGATCTGGTCCGCGGCGAGGACGATGCCGACAATCTGCGCGTCAGTCGGGCCGTCGGCGGCGTGGGTGGTCAAAGTGCCCATCAGCAGGGCCGCAGCCGCTGCAAGGGTGGTAATTGTGGTCTGTTTCATTGTGTTGCTCCTTGTTTGTTTTCTTCTGGCACCCCTTCGATGTAGTGAGCATCTGTGTTTGTGACGGGTAAACAAATCTTTTTTGAAGTATTATTGAAAAGAGCCACCTTGACACTCGAAACCGATCCTTCACTGCTTGCAAGCCTTCGCGCAGGCGATGCTGACTCCTTTGAGCATTTGGCGAAGGCATCCTCCTCCAGACTCTTAGCCACGGCCTATCGCATTCTTGGGCGCGAGCAGGATGCGCAGGATGCCGTCCAGGAAACCTTGATTTCCGCTTGGAAGAATATTCGAGCCTTCGAAGGCACGTCCAGCATTTCCACCTGGCTGCATCGAATTGTAGTGAACGCATCGCTGGCCAAACTGCGCAGCACACCCAAGAAATCGGAAGTCAGCATGGGCGACGGCACTACGTTCGAGGGGTTGCCAACAGCCTGGGCAGAGGCCGGCCCCAATATCGAGCGGCAGGTGGCTTTGCGAGACGCCTTGCAGAGAGCGCTGAATCAAATCCCCGAAGAGTTCCGTGTGGTGTTGATTCTACGTGACGTTGAGAACATGAGTTCACGCGAAGTGGCCGATCAATTGGAGATTCCCGACGCAACGGTCAGGCAGCGGCTGCATCGGGCACGTGCAACAATGGCTGAATTGCTCCGGCCAGAGTTGTGCAATGGGCCGGAACTCACGTGCGGCGGGCAGTTTCAATTGCTTATGGATTATATCGATCATGCTCTGCCGCCAGAGCTACAAGCTCCGGTGCACGACCATATAGAAGGTTGCCCAGTGTGTGCCGAGCTACATCGAATCTATCGAGTGACGATCGGCTTCCCCATAGCCGTGATGCAGACTGAACCAATGCTTTCAATGCCTGAGGATTGGGTTCATCATGCTGTAACAATGGCTCTCAACGCAGGGTAGCCCAACCGTCACGTTAATTTCATCACATATAAACATAACTCTTCTAACCTGAAGGCTATGTCTCGCTTATATCTACTAGCACTACTCGTGTGCTCAAACGCTATCGCGCAGTTTGACGCCTCCGTTCTTGGCACGGTAAAGGACCCAACCGGTCTTTCCGTGGCAGGCAGCAAGGTTACCTTGTCGAACCTTGCCAACGGTGTCCAGCAAAGCGCCTCAACCGACAACAACGGCAACTATCAGTTCCCTAACGTACGCATCGGCGACTACACGGTAAAGGCCGAAAAGCAGGGCTTCAAAGCCGCCACCGCATCGCGCTTCACAGTCACCGTGAACGCCAAACAACGCGTTGACCTCGCACTCGAAGTCGGATCTACCTCCGAGACCGTGATGGTAACCGGCGCGGCTGAAATCCTGGAAACCGATACCAGCGATCGCGGCGAAGTGATCGGTTCTCATGAAACCACCAACCTGCCGCTAAACGGCCGCTCTTATGCTGACTTGACGCTGCTGGTTCCTGGCGTTCGCAAGTCGCTGCTGCAGGACGTGACCTCGCTCGCCAGCCGTGACGCTTCCTATAACGTCAACGGCCAGCGCAGCGAATCAAACAACTTCCTGCTCGATGGCGTGGACAACAACGCCTACGGTACCAGCAACCAGGGCTTCTCCAATCAGATTGTGCAGATCAACCCTGACGCGGTTGCGGAATTCCGCGTCGTCACCAACAACTTCAGCGCTGAGTACGGACGCGCATCCGGCGCGGTAATCATCGCTACCACCAAGAGCGGCACCAACAAGCTGCATGGCTCATTGTGGGAATACCTGCGCAACACCGAACTGAATGCGGTGGGTTTCTTCAAGCCACTGGGCAACGTGAAGCCGACCTTCAATCAGAACCAGTTTGGCATCTCCGCCGGTGGCCCAATCATCAAGGACAAACTCTTTATCTTTGCCGATTTCGAAAGCCTGCGACGCTCGCAGAGCCAGTTGGCCTACGCTACGCTGCCAACCCTGGATCAACGCAAGGGCAACCTCGGCACGGCGGTGATGAATCCCCTGACTGGCGAGGTTTACTCCAGCGGTATCATTCCTGCATCCGCAATCCTTCCCTCCACGCAGGCGATTCTGAATGCCCTGCCCCTTCCGAACTCAGTTACCGTCAATAATGCGAACAACTTCCAGTCCCTGCCTAAGGGGACCGTCAACGACAACAAGGGTGACTTCCGCATCGACTACTATGCAAATTCCAAGTTGACGATGTTCACCCGTTACAGCCATCGTGTGGACGACATCTTCGTTCCGGGTAACATCCCCGGCCCGGCTGGCGGCAACAACAATGGCAATGTCCACATCTTCAACCAACAGTTGGATCCGGGTGTCAGCTACATGTTCAACAGCAAGACCGTGTTGGACGCGCGACTGGCGTTCAGTTGGGTAGAAGGTGGCAAGTCCCCCCTCGGCCTTGGAGAACCCAGCCTTCTGATTGGAATCCCTGGCCTTCCGACTGACAAGCTGGTTGCAGGCGCACTCAATCAAACCAATGTGCAAGGCTTCGACCAGTTCGGACGCCAGGGCTCGAACCCTCAGTTCCAGAATCCATTTTCGATCAACCCCAAGGTCAACCTGACGCACATTATGAATCGCCATACGCTGAAAGTCGGCTACGAGTATCTGAATCTCACCACTGCGATTGATGACTTCAATCCGTCATATGGAAACTTCCAATACAACGGCAGCTTCAGCAAGGTCGCGGGTTCAGCACTCAACACCACCCTGCAAAATCAGGCCTGGGGTCTGGCTGACTTCATGTTCGGTGCGCCCAGCCATTACGAATTGAACAATTTGGCAGTTGTTGACTACAAGCAGTTCATGCACTTCGCCTACTTCCAGGACGATTTCAAAGTGAATGATCGCCTGACGCTGAACCTTGGTCTGCGCTATGAATTTGCCTCGCCGCAGTGGGTTGCCGACAACCGCCTGGCAAACTTCGATCCCGCAACCAAATCATTGATCCAGGCAAAATCGGGCAGTCTCTATGAACGCTCACTGCAGGATCCGAAGTACAACAACTTCGCCCCGCGCGTTGGCGTGGCGTATCGTCCATTCGGCCGCAAGACCGTGATCCGTAGCGCTTACGGCCTCAGCTACCAACAGTTCAACCGCCTGGGCGGCGAAAACCTGCTGGCATACAATGGTCCGAACATCGTTGATGCCGCCATCGATCAGATTCCCAGCCAAGGCATCTGCAAAACGCCCAGCGCGCCGCCGCAGAGCTGCTTCCGCCCGACTAGCTTCGGTTATCCGGACGGCTTCGCCTCGCCTGCCAATTTCGATCCCCTTCGCGCACAGGCCCGCTACATTCCACGCGATAACCCCACCGGTTATGTGGAAAGCTGGCACGTCAGCGTGCAGCATGAATTGGCTAAGGATCTGTTGCTCGATGTGGCCTATGTTGGCAACCGCGGCGTACACCTCATGATTCTGGCCGATTACAATCAGGCTGCTCCCAACACGGCCAGCACGAACCTTTCCCTGCAGGCTCGCCGCCCTGTGCAGAACTTCTCCGCAATCGAAGTGGCATTTGGCGCCGGCAACAGCAAGTACAATGCTCTCCAAATGAAGTTGGAAAAACGATTTGGCAACGGCCTGTTCTTCCTGAACTCCTTCAGCTACTCTGACACCAAGGACAATGCGGCTGGTCACCTGGAAACTGCCGGCGGAGATAACTCCCGCGTGAACTACGCGAACATCAGGGGCGAATGGGGTACATCAAACTACAATCAGCCCATCAACAACACTGCGTCGATTGTATACGAATTGCCCTTCGGCAAAGGCCGCCGCTTCGGCGCCAGCGCTCATCCCGTTATGCAGGCGATCGCCGGCGGATGGCAATTCACCACGATCAACACCATGGCTTCGGGCTTGCCGATCAACTTGACCTACAGCCCGACTCCGCAGTTCCAGGTTTCCGGACTTCCCAACTATCGCCCCAATCAGACCTGCGATCCGGTTACGCCGGAAGGTCAGCGCACGGTCAGCACCTATCTGAACAAGGCCTGCGTAAGCCTCCCGACCGATCCTAGCCAGCCGTGGGGCAACGCCATCCGCAATAGCGCCAAAGGTTATCCGCTGATCCAGGTGGATATGGGTATGCACAAGGCGTTCACCCTATGGAATGAAACTTCGCGCTTGCAGTTCCGCGCGGAAGCCTTCAATATCATAAACCAGACCAACTTCCAACAGCCGAACAGCAACGCTAGCAGCTCGGCTTTCGGAACCATCACCTCCACCTACCCCGCTCGACAGATTCAGTTTGCCGTGAAGCTGTTGTTCTAGCCCGGTAATATGCAACGGGCCGCACTCCCACGGCGGCCCGTTGTATATGATGTATGGAGCGCAATGCTCCGAATCTTCATCCTCACCGCCTTTCCCCTGCTCGCAGCCGATCCCTTTCAGGAAACCGTTCAGCCCTATCTGCGCCAGCACTGCGCCGGTTGCCACGGCGAAAAGAATCCTGCCGCGGGGTTCAGCGTGCAGTCGCTTTCCGCTGACAAGCCCGATCGCTGGGAACAGATTGCCCGCCGAATTCGAAGCGGCGAGATGCCTCCGAAGAGCCGCCCACGGCCCGATCAGGCCCAGTCGCTTGCGGTGACGATCTGGATTGAAGGCGCATTCCATCGGCCTGCGCAGGTGACTGCTCGCAGGTTGACGCGCTTCGAATTTGCGAACTCCGTGCGCGATCTGCTGGGCATCGACATGCTGCCTGCGGAGGATCTGCCGGCCGATCCATACGGCTATGGCTTCGACAATATCGGCAATGTGCTTTCCGT
Organism: uncultured Acidobacteriia bacterium; assembly: GCA_903881085.1. GTDB lineage: Bacteria > Acidobacteriota > Terriglobia > Bryobacterales > Bryobacteraceae > CAIRSA01. The sequence continues at coordinate 6,390 of CAIRSA010000131.1, read as the reverse complement.
AAATGCGTCGCTAACGGAGCGGTATTTGAAAGCCGCTGAGCGCATCGCAGCAGCGGCGATCCCTATTGACGCAGAACCCGTGCCGCCGGTGATGCGCCGCTATCTTGCAGAGCGCATCGGGCAGGATCGCCAACTCACCATGCGCGTGGATCATGCATTTCCTGTGGATGGCGAATACCGATTGCGTACGGCCTTCTTTCAAGGGCTCCCCACTGGCTTGCAGACTCGCCTGAAACTGTTTCTGGATGGACGTCAGGTGCAGGATCGAACGCTGACCTTCTACTACCAGATCGATCGCGGCATTGAGACCGATGGAATTTGGATCACCGCAGGGCGGCATCGGGTGGAAGCGACGATAGAAGTTTTGCCGGGCGTGAAGTTCAAAGGACCTCCGCCATATCTGGAGTATGTGCAAGTTTACGGTCCCTTAAAGACCGCACGCGCAGCAGAGACTGGCGCGTACAAAAAGTTCTTCGCTTGCGGCCACGCTCCTGGCCAGCATCAACCCGCATGCGCACGCAAAATTCTGGAACCGCTGGCGAGCAAGGCTTGGCGGAGGCCGGTTTCGACCTCCGAGATGGATGGCCTGCTCAGCTTGGCCAGCAGCAACGGGCTGGGTTTCGAACAAGGCATGCGCGCTGCCCTCGAAGCGATTTTGATATCCCCTCACTTTCTATTCCGCACGGAGCGAGTCGGCGATTTCGAACTTGCTTCGCGGCTTTCCTATTTCCTGTGGAGCAGCCTTCCTGATGAGGCGCTCACTCGGGCAGCCGCCACTGGTACCCTTCGCGCAAACCTGCGCCAACAGGCCTCGCGCATGCTCGCCAGCCCACGCGCCTCTGCCTTTGTCGAGAACTTTGCAGGGCAGTGGCTGCAACTTCGCAATCTTTCCGTCGTGAAGCCAGATGCGAAGCTCTTTCCAATGTTCAATGGCGAACTGGCAGATGACATGCGCAAAGAGACCGAACTGTTTTTTGCCGCGATGCTGAAAGAGGACAGGCCAATTCCGGAGTTCCTCACAGCGCGGTTCACCTTCCTGAACGAACGGCTCGCCAACCATTACGGCAACACATCCGTGAAAGGCGAAGCGTTCCGCCGAGTGGAGTTGGACAACGATCAGCGCGGCGGCATTCTGGGCCAGGCAAGCGTACTGACTGTATCGTCTTATCCAACGCGAACCAGCCCGGTGATTCGCGGCAAGTGGGTTTTGGAAAATGTATTGAATCAGCCGCCCCCGCCGCCTCCGCCCAACGTTCCGCCACTGGATGAGAAGACCGCGGCGAACTCCGGCACCATGCGCCAACAGCTGGAAAAGCATCGCGCCAATGCGGTTTGTGCAGGCTGCCATGCGCGCATGGATCCACTTGGCTTCGGCCTGGAAAACTACGATGCCATCGGCCGTTGGCGCAACGAAGACGCATCGGGCGTGCTTCCCAATGGAGCGAAGTTCTCAACGCCCGCCGAGTTGAAAGCGATTCTGGCAAGAGACAAAGATGTGTTGACCGAGGCGCTGGCCGAAAAGATACTCACTTATGCCACGGGCCGCGGCATGGAAGGCGCGGACCGGCCTGCGATCCGCAAACTGGCAGCGCAGACGCGCGACCGCGGCTACCGGTTCTCTGAATTGATACTTGGCACGGTGGAAAGCGACCCGTTCCTGATGCGAGGTACTAAGTAATGAAAACCATTTCAAGACGCCACTTACTGCGCGCCACTGGTGCCGCGATCGGACTTCCCTTCCTCGAAGCAATGGCCCCCGCGGAAACGCCATCGCGGATGATGATTGTCTATGCACCCAGCGGCAAGTACATGCCGAACTGGACGCCCGCAACCACCGGCGTCCAATTCGAACTGCCGCGCACGTTAAAGCCGCTGACGCGCCATCGCGATCAGATCCTGGTGCTGAGCGGTTTAGCCGACAACAACGGAAATGGACTCGGCGATGGCAACGGCGACCACGCCCGCGCAGCCTCGTCGTATTTGACCGGTGTGCATCCGCGCAAGACCGAAGGAGCGGATATTCACTGCGGCATCTCGATGGACCAGATCGCAGCCAATCACCTGGCGTCGGTTTCGCGCGTACCCTCGCTTGAAATCACCTGCGAGGACAGCCGCCAACTCGGTTCGTGCGATAGCTACAGCTGCGTCTATCAGAGCATTTCGTGGAAGTCGGCAACGCAACCGATGCCGCCCGAGATGGATCCACGAGTGGTTTTCGAACGGCTATTCGGCGACACGCAGTTGACTCCCGCCCAGCGCCAGACCCGCCGCAGCGTGCTCGATCTGACGTTAAACGAAACCCAGCGCTTGTCAAAAGACCTGGGCGCGGAAGACCGCCGCAAACTCGATGAATATGCCACCTCAATTCGCGAAGTGGAACAACGCATCGAGCGTGCCCAGCCTGCTCCCGCCGGTGCGCAAGCCCCCGCGGGCATTCCGCCAAGTTATCGCGAGCATTGCCGGCTTCTATTCGATCTCTCCCTTCTTGCATTCGCTTCGAATTCGACGCGCGTGATCACGTTTATGCTCGCCCGCGAAGGCGGCCTGCAGACGTATCCCGAAGCCGGCGTGCCGGAAGCACATCACTCCTGCACACACCATCGCGGCGATCCGGAAACCATCGAAAAGGTGGCTAAAATCAATGAATTTCACGTCGAGCAGTTTGCCTATTTTCTGGATAAGTTGAAGGCCACGCGCGAAGGCGACCGAACGCTCCTCGATAATACCGTGGCATTATACGGCGCGGCCATCGGCGATCCAAACGTACACGACCACAACAATATTCCTACGCTGATTGCCGGGGCGAAGAGCAAAATCCGCCCAGGACGGCATGTCAAATACGCAAAAAATACACCTGTTTCGAACCTGCACCTGGCCATGTTGGATATGGCCGGTGTTCCGCTTGACCACCTGGGTGATTCCACGGGCAAGTTAAATCTAATTTCAGATCTTTGATCATTTTCACATTCAAACTTCCCAACTATGGGTCGATAAGTGCATCAGGAGTACCTAATTACATGTCAGCGATCAGCAGTGTTGGATCCGCAACACCAGTCGATGCCTATTCGGCACCGCAATCCGCGCCTCCGGCCAAGCAGGCCCAGAGCAAACCCATTGAAGACACCGTTCAGTTGAGCAAGGCCGCACAGGCCGCCATTGCCGGCGGGGGTGGCGACGCCGACCACGACGGCGACAGCCATTAACCAGTCTGCATCGTGTAACCTGAAAACTTGAAGAGTCCCAAGAAATTTATATTCAAACGCCGTGAGCCAGATCTCCCAAGCGATCTGGCGCAGACTGCAATGCCAGCTGCATCGCGCGACATCACCATCAACGAAAGTCACATCGAAGGCGGACGGCTCGAAGCGGCAGCAGATAGTTCGCTGCGAATCGAGTCGTCTTTGCTTGAGCGCGTCTCACTCGCCAATTGCGCCTTCTCATCCATGCTCTGGAAAGACGTCCGCCTCATCAACTGCGATCTGGCGAACATGCAAACGCGTGGGCTTACTTTCATCCGAGTGGAGTTCATCAACTGCCGGATGACAGGCCTGCGCGCCGGCGAAGCCGATTTCCAGGACATCCTGATCTCCGAAGGCGACCAGCGCTATTCCCAATTCCGCTACGCGCGTTTCAAGGCCGCTGAATTCGATCGCTGCAATTTTTCGGAAGCTGACTTTCTTGGCGCAGATCTCACCGGCTCCATCTTTCGCAAATGCAACCTGCAAAATGCAGAGATGTCCAAGGTGAAGTTGTTGAACGCGGATTTGCGCGGATCCGCGGTGGAAGACTTGCATCTTGCAGCCGAGGACATCCGCGGAGCAACGGTCGATCTCACCCAGGCGATGCTGTTCGCTCCGCTCTTAGGAATCCGGATCGAATAGCGGTTGTAATAGCACCTACCGGTCTGTGATCGCCCGCAAAGCCGCTGCGTGTTCTGCCGACTTTCCAGGATCAGTATCGCGATAGGCCCTGATCAGCAGGAAATGAATCTGGGCATCGGTAATGGATCCACCCGCCAACGCCAGCGCCCGCTCGGCCTCTTTTGCGGATTTGGAAAACGCTTCGCCGCGCAGCAGCAGTCTTGCAGCTTCAAAATGCGCGTCTCGAGAGCCTGGTTCCAACTGCAATGCCTTTTGAATCCACTTTGCGGCTTCGTCAAGCCTTCCCATACTGTTTAACAGCCGCGTTCCGCTGACGTAAGCGGCGGCATCGCCTGCCGCCATGTACAAAGGCAGCGCCTCTTCCAGCCTGCCGAGACTCTCATAGGTCAAGCCCAGATAGTATGTGGCACGGGAATCCTTTGGATTTAACTGCCTGGCCTTTTCAAACGCAGGCAGCGCGTCTTGCAGATTGTTCTGTAGATAAAACTGAAAACCGTATAGAAACAGGGCATCCGCGGACTTCGGGTCCGCTTCCAGTGCCCGCTCCAGGCTGTTGCGGGCAAGGTCATAACGATTGCTCGCCATTGCTATTTTTGCGTAGAGAGTGAGCGCAGGTACCAGCCGCTCATCTTTTGTAAGCGCCTGTTCCAACGCTGCCAGTGCTTCGTTCATGCGCTTGTTTACGAATAACTCATTGGCTCGCTTGTAAGCTGGAAATCCAGGAGAATTGGAGTGAGATTGCGCGAGGGCAAGCAGCAAACACAAGATCATGGCTCTTCCACCACCTCGACCATATTATCTACCGCGGCTATCTTTACCGTCTGTGTTTTTCGTCCGGGCCAGTGAACCTCCAATCGCTGAACCGCGCTCTGCGTTCCGAGTCCGAACCGCACCACTACTTCGCTTGAACTGCCATAACCCACTGTCGTGGTCGCGTGGTTATACAGACTACGCCCATCTTCCAGCACCACGCGCACCTCAGCGCCCAAGCCTTGCCGGTTCGATTTTACGCCGCGCAACTTCACCGCCAGCCAGTGGGCAGCGCCGCCTGATACATTGCGATACAACTTGGCCGGGCCGTTCATGGCAGTAACAACCGCATCTACCCGCCCATCGTTATCGAAGTCCGCGAACGCCACGCCGCGATGCAAAGCCGCGCCTGAAAGCGCTTCGACATCGACAAACCGCCCGTTGCCCTGGTTGCGAAACACCCTGTTCGGCAGCGCCGCATCGCGCCCCAGAAAATGCCCCAACTGCGTGAAGTGGGCATTGGCGAAGAACAGATCCTTCCAGCCATCGTTATCAAAATCGTACATGCCGAGTCCCCAGCCGGTCAGTTGCCGCGTGCCGATCAGCAGCCCAGAACGTTCGCTGTGATCGTCAAAACCCCGCTTGGCGCCGCGATTGCGAAACAGCAGGAAGCCATCGTTGATCATGCCCGATACTACAATGTCGGGACGCCCGTCGTTATCGAAGTCGCGCCAATCCGCGCCCATGCCAGCAATCGCCGCACCATCGTCACGCAGCGCAACGCCGGTTTCCAGGCCAACTTCTTTGAAAGTTCCATTGCCCTGATTGTGGAACAGGAAGCCGCGCACGGAATCGTTGGCCACAAAGATGTCCATGAAGCCGTCGCCGTCCATATCAGCGAACGCCACGCCCATGCCCTTGCCAATGTGCGCACCGACGCCCGACTTCGCTGACACATCGGTAAATGTGCCATCGTGATTGTTGTGGAAGAGTTGATTGGCGAGGCCCTTATATTGATTGGGGTGGCAATAGAATCGCTGATCAGGGTTGCCGCATTTTGGCTCCCTCGACGGATCCCACGCCACGTAGTTGGTCACGAACAGATCGAGCCATCCGTCGTTATCGTAATCCACCCAGCCGGAGGAAACCGACCACGGCTTCGGCTTATCACCACTCACTCCGGACTTCAAAGTTACATCCAGGAACTTGCCGTTGCCCAAATTTCGGTAAAGGATATTTCGATCCACGCCGGCAACGAAGATATCGGCGAAACCGTCGTTATCGAAATCGCCCACCGCCACGGCCATCGAATAGCCTTCGCCCTGCAAGCCGGCTTCGCTGGTCACATCGGTGAAGGTCATATCGCAGTTGTTGCGATAGAGCCGGTTGTAGAATTCGGGGCCGGTCTTCTTGAGCGAAGGAATGGCTGCGCCATTGGTGAAGAAGATATCGGCGCAACCATCGTTGTTATAGTCCAGCGCAGCCACGCCGCCGCCCATCAGTTCGATCTGATGAAACTGGCCAGATTCCGCGTTCTTCAACACAAAGAGGAGGCCGGCCTTGCGGGCGACCTCCTCAAATGCGATAGGCGGAGCAGCAGCAAAGCCCGCGCCAACTAACAATACGCCTAGAATTCGAAGCGCATTACGACTTGCATGGTGCGTGGCGATGGGAAGTTGCCTCCAACACTATTAGACGTGATTGCCGTGTAATTCACATAGCCGAAGCCACCGGTCAACAAACCAGCCGGAGAACGCGT
>CAIRSA010000130.1 GCA_903881085.1 uncultured Acidobacteriia bacterium | reverse complement strand
CCTCCTGTTTTTACCTCCAATCTTGTTACAAATTCGCCGCTGTCCCTTGACTTTTTCGGCCCCTTATTGTCCGTTTTATCGACGGCATCCAATCAGCGCACTTGTCATCAACTCACCGATCAAAGCTGGATGTTTATCGGGACGCGTCGTGCTTTGGAAACTCATCCCAGTGGACGGGGATTTCTTCAACATCTTATTTCTCAAGGTCTTGATGCTCCGAATCAATCCCACTTTTTTGAAACTCTCAAGAGCGAACGTCGTCTTGCACTCACCCAAGAAGTATCGCAAGGAGTTGCCAGCCTGTTGCAGGCACCGAGCAATCATGGTCTCGCTCAATCCAGTGAACTCGACGGATTCGATCTTTATGCGGGGGACGGTCACTATCATGCCGCAGCAGCCCACGATCCACGCCACCCCGAAGGCGAGATTAAGTACGCGACAGGTCATTTCTTTTCGTTAAATTTAAGAACACACGCTTTGTGTCATCTCTCCGTGGCCGATCAGGTTTCGCGCAAAAAGGAACACGACATGCGGGCGCTCAAGCGCATGGACATCGCAACGCTTCGGCAGGGCGCACCCAAGGGGAGGAAAGTACTTCATGTGTGGGATCGTGCCGGGATCGATTTCAGGCAGTGGTATCGTTGGAAGCATGGATCGGGCATTTATTTTCTGAGCCGGGTCAAAGAGAATATGACGTTGGAGGTGATTGGACAGCGTCCCGTGGATTATACCGACCCACGCAATCAGGGCGTCATTGCCGATGAAATCGTGTCTACATCTCAAGGCGTGTCGGTTCGAAAAATCACCTATCACTGCGTATTGAGCGGACGCACCTTTGAATTCATCACCAATGAGGAATCGTTGCCGCCAGGACTCCTGGCCCACTTGTACCGAATCCGATGGGACATTGAAAAAACCTTTGATGAACTCAAGAATAAGCTGGAAGAAACCAAGGCCTGGGGAAGTTCGGCCACCGCAAAAACCATGCAGGCCCACTTTCTTTGTCTGGCGCACAACATGATGATTCTATTTGAACAGTCGCTCGAAAAGATTCACGGAATCCGCAACGAGGCAGAAATAGCACGCAAGGAGCGGCGACTGGAGAGTGAGCGAATCCGATTGGCCAAAGAATCCCAGATTATTCCAACACTTCATTATAGTCTCCAGAGGATCACCCAACGGCCGCGCAACATTTTTTCTGTAAATTCTTTGGGTTAGTGCCAGGGATTTGGGTTAAGCGGCTTGCTGTTGAGATGGCGGGTTCATGTTGAGGTAAGTTTTCGAGGACTCCCAGTCGTCACTGATTTCATTGAGGACGGCGGAGACGAGACGTAGGAGAGATTCGGTATTTGGGAAGATGCGGGCGACGCGGGTTCTGCGCTTGATTTCTTGGTTGAGTCGTTCTGCTGCGTTGGAAGTGCGCATACGGGCACGATGCTCCGGGGGGAGAGATAGAACTGCGAGACTTTCCGGGACGTTTGCTTCCAGCCAGTCAGCCAGTTCTGGGGCAGTTTTTTGATGGTTTGCGACCATGATTTTCAGCATGGCCTCGGCCTGTGCCCGGTTGGGTGCCTGTAAGATTTGGCGCAACTCGGCGGCAACGGTGCTACGCATGGAGATTTTTGAAACGTAATGCATGAGGTTCTGCTGAAGGTGGAACTGGCAGCGTTGCCAAGGGACGCCAGCAAAGCGTGCGCGCAGTGCTGCACGCAATCCCTGGTGGCTGTCGCTGACGATGAAGGTGGTGCCGTGAAGGCCTCGATCCTGCAAGGATGTGAGGAAGTCGCGCCAGTGGACTTCGGCCTCGCTCAAGGCGACGCTGACTCCGAGGATAACACGTGTTCCGTTCTGGTCGATGCCAGTGGCGACAAGCACAGCTGCGTCGAGTACGACACCGTCGCGGCGAACCTTTTCGTAACGGGCGTCGAGGATCAGGTAAGGATAGGCGACGGAATCGAGGCGGCGATTGCGCCAGGCCTTGAGCTGTTCATCCAATTGGGCTGCGGCACGGCTGACCTGGGTGCTGGAAATATCGAGTGTCCCGGCGAGTTTTTCGAGGATGGAGCTGACCTTGCGAGTGGACACGCCTTGGACGTACATCTCCGCGATAGCAAGGGTTAAAGCGCGTTCGCTGCGGCGACCACGTTCGAGTGCTGATGGGTAGAATGCAACGTCACCGCGCACTTGAGGGATGGCAACCGTCATTTCACCCAAGCGGGTCTGCAATGTTTTGGGTTTAAATCCGTTGGCATATCCTTGCCGGTTAGCAGTGCGTTCGTAAGGACTTGCCTCAAGGACTTTGGATCGCTCAACCACCATGGCGTGGTTGAGTAGAAGGCGCATGGATTCACCGAGGCCGTCATAGCCTTCTTCAGAAATGTGGTTCACGATTTGGTTCAATAGAGTATGGTCTTGGTCGGGATGGGTCATTTTGGTTTTGTTTTGTTTGCCAAAACCCAGCAGACCGATTTGGCCCGTCCTTGTCACCCCCCATTGTTATTTTCAATTTTTCTCCGCTCGGCATCGCTGCGCTCAGCCATCGCTCCGAAAAACTGAAAATAACGAAATTACAGAAGAACAGTTACACCAACGCTCAATACGCGGAACACGCGAAAGAAAGAGGGCGCAGAACCACTCATTTTCTCAGTTGCTTGCCTGAGGG
>CAIRSA010000129.1 GCA_903881085.1 uncultured Acidobacteriia bacterium | reverse complement strand
GATAAGCAGGGCTGGTTTTGCCATGCATGTGGCACTGGCGGCGATGTGCTCCAGTTGGTCGAGTTCGTCCGGTTCGGCCGCGTCACACGCGGGCAGGCTGGCTCCATGCCGGACTCACACCGGCAGGCTCGCGACTTTCTGGCGGCACGCGTTCGACTACCGCCGTTGTCGAAGCTCGCAGCAGGCACTTCCGATCAGGCAGAGGAATCTCACCGGCTTACGCTTCGCGTGCGTGAGGCGCTGACCGCGATAGCGGGTGTGTTTCACAAGCGACTCGTCGCGAATCCGGAAGTCCTCGCGTGGTTTCGAGGGAAGTACGGAATCAGCGAGGAGATGATCGAGCGGCTCCAGATCGGCTACGCAGAAAATGGCGAGCCCAGCGTTGCGCGCACTTTGATGGATGGTCCCGGCGCCTTCACCAAGCGAGAGCTGACGGCCACATCCGTCTTCCGGCCCACAGCGCAGGATGGGCTGGTTCCGTTCTTCGATGGCCGCATCGTCTTTCCCTACTGGAGCCGCGGCCACGTCGTTTTCATGATCGGACGGAGCACACCTTGGACTCCGGATCACGAATGGGAAAAGTCGAAGTATAAGAAACTCGCCGTTCGCAACGACCGCAATAACAGCCACGTCTCGCAGTGCATCCGGAACGACGTGCTCTACAACGAGGATGTGCTGCTTTCAAAGCCCGAGCGGGTCATCATCACAGAAGGGGTCACCGATTGCATTTCGCTCATGGAGCAAGGATTCCCGGTGGTGTCGCCGGTAACGGTGCAGATCCGCGAGGCCGACTGGGAACGGCTGCTGCCGAAACTCGCCGGCGTGAAGAACGTCTACATCTGCCAGGACAACGAAATATCCGAGGCGGGGATGCAGGGCGCGTTGAAGACCGCGCGGATTCTCTCCGCTCACGGGATAGCGACACGCGTGGCGGTTTTGCCTCTTGCCGAGAAGCAGCGCGCCGCTCGGGAGAAGCTGAGCGCGTTGCCTGGCGGAAGCACCGAAGCCGAAGCGCTACTGGCCGACGCCAAGATTGACGTTAACGAGTTCTTCGCGTCGGGTAAGACGGCGACCGATTTCGAAGGTATCCTCGCAGCTGCCCAGACTCCGCTCGAACTGGCCATTTCAAAGCTCAGTACGGATGTTCCAGACGCCGATCTCAGCGGGCTTCTCGCGCCAATTCTATCCGAGGTTGGCCGGCTCAATCCCATCGAACAGGATCGGTACCTCCGGCTGATTCAAATTCAATGTGGCAAGGTTCGACTGCCGGTCACAACGCTTCGCAAGCAGTTAAAGGTCGTTGAAATCGCTCACCCGAAGCGCACGACCCAGACTGCTGTGTTTGGCGGCGGCGGTGCGAGAGGCGCAGTCGCGACTGCGCTAGCAGGCGAGCTTGCCTCTGATCCACTGCCAGACATCCAGGTGAATAACCGGCAGTTGCTGGCCGTCATCGATGACGCTTGGTCCGCAGTTCACCTTGCAAACCAGACTGATTCTCCACCCAACGCCGGTAAGCCTTCTCTGTTCCAGCGCGGAGGCGTATTGGTCCGCATCGCAGGGGCGGACGATGGTCCCACCATCGATGTCTTAAATGAAACGTCGATGTATGGAGTGCTGGCTCGAACCGCGAATTGGAACAGGACGCTCGGGGACGACCTCGTGGTTGCCACCTCACCGTCCAAAGATGTTGCGCGAGACATGTGCGTGAACCCGGATCCAAGCCTCCCTCATCTGGAGTCGCTGATTCGCACTCCGGTTTTCGGTAAAGATGGGCGCCTCATTTCCGACTTCGGCTATCACCCCTTGGATCGGCTCTGGCTTTTTCACGATGCGTCGCTCGCACTGCCAGCAGTCCCTGCGGAACCCACCGCGGACCAGATCAAGGCCGCACGGTCTCTGCTGCTGGATGACCTGTTCGTCGATTTCCCCTTCGCCACGCCCGCGGATAGCGCGCACGCCGTCGCCGCCGTTGTCCTGCCTTTCATACGTCGGATGATCGACGGTCCGACGCCCATCCATCTCGTCGAGGCACCGACGATGGGATCCGGCAAAGGACTTCTCACGAACCTGATCTCCATCGTGACTACCGGTGCGATCTGTGACGTCCGTACGATGCCCGAGCAGGAGGACGAAGTCCGCAAGATGCTCACTGCCGAGCTGATGAAGGGCCGTCCGATCATTCTGCTCGACAACATCAGCGACAAAAGGAAGCTGGAGTCCCCCGCTTTGGCGGGAATCATCACCTCACCCCGTTGGACTGACCGGTTTCTCGGCGTGACGGATATGGTGACCGTGCCCAACAATGCGCTATGGCTGATGACCGGCAACAACCCGAAACTCTCGGATGAGATATCGCGCCGGTGCGTCCGCGTGCGCATCGACCCGCGGGTAGACCGCCCGTGGTTGCGTGCGAAATTCAAGCATAAGGCCATTGTGGACTGGGCCAAGCAAAACCGCTCGGCTCTGGTTCACGCCGTACTGACATTGATTCAGGCATGGATTGCGGCCGGCCAGCCTCTGCACACGGTCCCTCTCGGCTCTTTTGAAGCGTGGTCGGCTATCGTTGGCGGCATTCTCGGAGTTGCAGAGATCCCGGGCTTCCTGGGTAATCTCGATGAACTCTATGAGACTGCCGACGCCGACGGCCAGATGTGGCGGGAGTTCACCGCCGCTTGGTGGGAAGATTTCCACAGCGAGCCACAGAAGGTCGGCGACCTGAACCGGTTGTGCGAACAACGCGACTTGATGCTGAACGCTCGTGGTGACGGATCCGCGCGCTCGCAGCAGACGCGATTGGCAACGGCGCTTGGCAATAAGCGTGATCGGGTTTTCAATGGTCTCGCGGTGAAGCGCGTAAGCTTCAACAAGCACAAAGGTGCGTTCCTTTATGCCCTCGCACCGGTCGATGGTGGCGTTGATCCGGGCGCTGGTTATCAGCCCAGCCTGGATCTCATTGATTCTATTGATTCGGCGGACCTTGCGGACCTCACGCGGACCTCGTTTGAGGTAGGTCCGCCGGTATTAAGTACCATAGAAACAACCACTTCCAATCCTTCGGCGGACCTGGCGGACCTCAAAGGCCATTTTCGCGGGGGAACAAAAAACACTCACACAGTCGTGGGAGAGACAGCGTGTAGAGAGAATTCTGCAGAAGAGGGGGCCGAAATGGCCTCTGAGGTCCGCCAGGTCCGCGCCCTGTCCGCAACTGATGTAAACAATGATACTTACACTCGGCGGACCTCAATTTCCGAGGTCCGCACGAGGTCCGCGAGGTCCGCCAGGTCCGCCGATGCCGAAAATCGAGGTGCAATCGACTTGGCCAACCTGCCGGATGACTTGGATGGGCCTGACTGGGATCCCCCGTAGCCGGCAACCGTAATCGCGGGAGTGGCGAGAGATTGGGGAAAGGATATTAATCAATGAATGAAGTCGTAGAAGAATCGTTTGCGACGGTGGTTCAGCCGTCTCGATCTGGGAGTACCCTGTTCGTGGCCTCATCCCTCGACACCTGGGCAACGCACCAACCGAACTGGATCGCCAGGGATTTCCAGATAAACGACACGATGTATCGGCGGCTCGATCCCGAGTATTACGCCTGGCTGCGATCGCGCATGGTTGTGGCCAAGAAGGCTGCGACTGCCGGGCATCTGCACGTGGCCGCATTTGAAGACTTGCGCGTCCGATTCAACGCCGTACACGAGTGGGCGGTCCAGCATTTTGGCGAATCGCAACTGGTCGTAGCAGTGCGGGAATTTCGTTCGGGCGACTACAGGCCGCCGGTGGCAGAGGACGAAACCATTCATACTCCTGCGCCTCGTGCGTACAAATCTGCTGCCGCTGACATCTCGCCATTGGCAATGGCATTGGTTGACTCCATCAGCGAGCATGCCCTATCCCTTGGCTGGAAACGCGAACGGCTATATCGCGTTGGCCCGGAGCGCGGTCTTGTCAGTTTTCTGAAGCCCGGCGACCAGATCGGCAAGGTCACCGCGCAGTCGATCGAGATCATTCACCCACCTCCATCCGGCGTGCGCCATCGATTCTACAACCCCGATGTCGAGCAGTTGTGGATCGCCAAAAAAGAAAAATGAAAGAAATCCGAAAATTGCTCTTCGCGCGCCGGTATTAGTAGATGAAGGTTCGGTTCAGGCAAGCAGCGCCAAGCGCACTCCCAGGAAGATCCCTCCAACATAGCCGAGCGCCGGGACTCTCGTGAAACTCCATCCCGCAGATTCAATGCTACCCGTGTGTTCCTACAACCAAAATGATTCCTCTATACACGTACGATGGTGCGCTATGCGATCGGATCTCCGAGCCGCACATGATCCGAATGGACCGCCTCGGGCTTATCCGAATCGTACGCCACAAGAAGGGACACGTGGCTCGCTGCATCCTCCACAGACGTCAGGATGCTCCAAAGCCACTGAAGCCAGCGGACTATCTCGGTACCCAATACAGCTTTCGCGAGCACCTCGATGGCGGGCATCTCGCCTGGTCGCTAAAACGGCTTGGACACGGAGATGAGCTTCGGCCCCTCTTCCTGCAGGTCGTGACCGACTGCATGGTGAACCCATGAGGACAGATGGCGACTGGGCGCGCCGGAGACGACTGGTAGGCGATACAGCCAACCCGGAAGCAGACGTCGCTACACGTGGCGCATGGGCGCGAACGGGTGGCCAATCGTCGCCTTAGACGCAGCGTCCGGGTAGATTTTGGTTCCTGTGTGGGCGCTTTTTGCCTCGGGTGGAATGGTTCCACAAAGTCTTTAGTTACTTGCACTTATTCAGGAGGTCACGGTAGGTGGTCACAGTGGTCACTCCGGCGTCCGGTGCGGATGGCCGCAAAACCCACATGATCTCCGGCAGCGTTTGCTCGGGCATCGAGGCAGTGACCGTCGCCTGGGAATCGCTGGGCTTCCAGCCCGCCTGGTTCGCGGAAATCGATCCGTTTTGTTCGGCGCTGCTGGCGCACCACTATCCGCATGTATCCAATCGAGGAGACTTCACCCGCATCGATCCCGATGGAACGGCAATTGACGTTCTGGCCGGTGGAACGCCTTGTCAGTCCTTCAGCGTCGCCGGAAGACGCGGCGGCATGGAGGACGCGCGTGGCCAACTGGCCATCGAGTTTTGCCGCCTTGCTGGCAGACTCCGGCCTCGGTGGATCGTCTGGGAAAACGTGCCCGGTGTTCTGTCATCGAACTCTGGGCGGGACTTTGCTTCCATCATCGGGGCGCTGGCGGAACTCGGGTATGGTTGTGCCTGGCGAGTGCTGGACGCTCAGTTCATCGGAGTGCCCCAGCGACGCCGTCGAGTCTTCGTTGTTGGACATCTTGGAGACTGGCGGCGTGCCGCAGCGGTACTTCTTGAGCGCGAAGGCTTGTGCCGGGATACTCCGGCGCGCCGCAAAGCGCGGGAAAAAGTTGCAGGATGTCTTGGCGGCGGTACTGGCAAGCGTGGCTGGTGCAACGACACCGACAGAATGACGTTCGTGCCAGAGATCTCATACGCGTTGAACGCGAAGGGGGGAGTGGGGCGAATGGACGCGCAGGCTAACGAAACATTCGTGGTCCACACTCTGCGCGGCGATGGCTTCGATGCCAGCGAGGATGGAACGGGGCGCGGCACGCCGCTGGTCCCGGTGGCCTTCTCGGCGAAAGACTACGGCGCAGATCTGGGCGTAACGGCACCGACGCTTCGTGCAATGCAGCACGACCGCAGTCATGCCAACGCAGGCGGCCAGGTGGCGGTGTGCTTCGAAAGTCGAGTTGCGCGAAACGGGAGAGGCGGTCCATCTGAAGTTGTGCCGCCACTGAAAGCACAATCAGGCGGTACTGGCCGGGGCGATGGCGCACCGCTGGTCGCTGTAAGCGGGACCGTGGCAGTCAGGCGATTGACCCCGCGGGAATGTGAGCGATTGCAAGGACTGCCGGACGATTACACGTTGATTCCTTATCGAGGAAAGCCCGCTGCGGATGGGCCGCGATACCGTGCGATTGGGAACGCGATGGCTGCGCCGGTGATGCGGTGGATCGGGCGGCGGATTCAGTTGGTGGACAGCATCCGTGGTTGAAGCACACATTACGCCGGCAATGGCGCAGCGCATCGAGATCTGGCCGCTTGAACGTCTGGTTCCCTTTGCACAGAACGCGAGGACGCACTCGGCGGAGCAGGTGGTGCAGATTGCGGCGTCCATCGTGGAATTCGGCTTCGTGAATCCAATCCTCGCCGATTCTGCTGGTGGAATTATTGCCGGCCACGGGCGACTCCTGGCTGCCCGCAAGTTGGGTCTCGCGGAGGTGCCTGTCGTGGTGTTGGGCCACCTCAGCGAGATTCAGCGGCGCGCTTACGTCATCGCCGACAATAAGCTTTCTCTCAACGCAGGTTGGAATGACGAGTTGCTCCGCGAGCAGATGTCTTTGCTCAGTGCGGATGGATTCAACCTGTCGCTGGTTGGATTCTCTGACGAGGAACTTGGTGCGTTACTTGCCGCTGACGAACCGGAGACTGATACCGGCGTTGAGGAAGAAGCAGTTCCAGAAACTCCCTCGCAGCCGGTTACGATGCCCGGCGATGTGTGGATGATCGGAAACCACCGTTTGATTTGTGGCGACTGCCGCGACCGTGCCGTTGTCGAGAAATTGATGGCAGGCACCCGGGCGAATGTGGCGATCACCTCGCCGCCTTATGCTTCGCAGCGCGAGTACGATCCGTCGAGTGGTTTCAAGCCGGTTCCTCCGACCGAGTATGTGGAATGGTTTCGAGCGGTGGCGGCCAATGTTGAATCGGTGCTTGCGCCGGACGGATCGTTCTTCCTCAACATCAAGGCGCACGCCGATGAAGGGGAGCGCAGCTTGTACGTGATGGATCTTGTGCTGGCGCATCGGCGTCAGTGGGGCTGGCGGTACGTCGATGAGTTCTGTTGGCGGAAAACCGACAACGGTGTTCCTGGCGGTTGGGGAAATAGATTTAAGAATGCATGGGAGCCGGTGTTCCACTTCTGTCGCCAGCAGCAAATCAAGTTCCGCGCGGAGGCTGTGAGTCACGCCTCAGACGACTGCTTCGACTACTCACCCAACAATCCGAAATCGAACTCCGGCAGCGGACTGCTGGGGACCGGCG
>CAIRSA010000128.1 GCA_903881085.1 uncultured Acidobacteriia bacterium | reverse complement strand
GCGGTCCGCTCGTAGAGCATGCCGTCGATCTTCTGTCTGAGGGTGCGAACGCTCCAACGCTCGATGCGGCACATTTCCGCGTAGAAGTCGCGTTGGTTATGTTTCTTGAGTGGGAGTAGTTCCACAAAATGGGACCATCCCAAATGGGTAGAGAGAGTGGATACAATCTGTTCATCCGGCAGAGCTTCGGAAAAGGAGATCATCCGGGCCAGATTGCGAGGGCTGAAGCCCTGCCCGAACTCTGGCACCAATTTTGACGACAGTGTCGGCAAAATCTCCGTGCCGTAAGTTGCCCGCTTTCCGTGAAGGACATTGCGTCGGATGCGGTCACCGACTTTCCAATACAACACGACAAGGGCGGCATTCACGCCGCGAGCGACGGTTTGCCGGGTGGTGAGGATCATGTCCCGCAGGTCGGAAACCAGTTCCGGGTCGAATCCGGTGATGGAGGAAGTCGGCTTTGTGAGCGCGGTTTTCTTTTTGGCGGGCATGGCAGAAATAGGTGGGAATCGCCGAGTTAGCAGTGATCAGGAAGAGATTGAACCGCCAAGACGCAAAGGTCGCCAATGGTCGCCAAGGGACGCTGAGGTAGAATGGTGGTTGATGGGTGAATTTCGGTAGATGGTGGTGAAGGTGGGTTCGAAGTCGGTGGCGGCGGCGATCATTTCCTCGAAGGTTGGGGTTTCGCCGAAGAACATGGGGCCGAGCATGTCGGCGTAGTCGGATTTCCAGGCGGAGAGATGTTCCGGTGGAGGGGTTAGGCGGAAGGTACCGGGTTTGTGGGTGCTGTAGTCCACCCAGGAGAAGCGGAAGAAGAGTTCGCGGTGTTCGGCGACGCGCTGGAAGAGGGCGGTCTGGGCGAGGGCTTTCTCACCGACGCCGGCGCGAATGAGGCACCAGAGGTCGTAGTAATGCCGGGCCATCCGGATTTTCCGGGGTTTGCCCGGAGGCCGGAAGGTTTCTTCGTGGAGCAGGCAGGCTTTCTCCCAGAAGGTGCGTTCGGCGGAAAGGACCCGGACGGGAAAGGCCGGTGCGGGATCGAGCGCGGGGAAGAGCCCGGTGACGTAGGGCAGGATGGGCTTTTCCTCGTGGGGCCAATCGTCGGATCGGGCACCGAGTTCGATTTTTACGACGGGACGAACGTAGCCGGCCACGCCAGGCGGGAAGACCGACGGGTAATGGAAGAGGAGGCACTGTCCGTCCGGCATGTCAGGATCGACTTCGAGCTGCCAGCCGGTTTCGCCGAGGGCGTTCTGAATGCGGGAGGCGAGCGCGGGTTGGAGCGTGCCTTGCACCCATTCGCGGCAGGCGTCCATGAGTGCTTCGAGGCGGGCTTTGCGCTGCTTGTTGCTGGGGGCGCGGTCGGGTGCCGCATCGCCGCCGAAGCCGAGCGCCTCCTTGTCTACGATGATGTCGATGTCTTCGGAGAAGCGTTCGATGAGCTTCCATGCCTTGGAAAGGGATGTGCCGCCCTTGAAGGTGAGGTGCCCGCCGATGCCGGGAAGGGAGAAGAGTTCGCGCAGGGTCCAGCATACCCAGAAGTCCTTTTCCACGCTCACCGCCTGCAAACCCATCGTTTCATCGACCTGTTGGAAGGCGAGAAGGCGGCGGGCGGCGGGAATCTGGAGAAATGCGTCCATGGGCTATCGTGGTGGCTCGGTCAGACGGCGGAAGATGTCGGCGATCCAAGCCGGGGCATGGACGAGGTCTTTGCGAATGGCGGCATGGTCGGCGTTGGTGATGCGGCGGCGCAGGATGGCGAGGACCTGATCATCGACCTGGTCCTGCCCGAGATGGCGGAGGGCTTGGATGATGGTGCCGCTGATCCGCCCGGCTGTGGCCATGTTCCGCGGGGTGGTGTGCTGGAGGATGATTTCCCGTTTGCCGATCCTGACCTTTCGGGCCGGGCCGTCGGTCAGGAAAACAATGCGGGACGGGACCTGATCCGAGAGTCCGAGGACATTGGCGGCGTAGGCACCGGAGGGCTGGATCCGAATGGCGTCCCGGGCAACGAGAGCGCGTGCGATGGCATCGGCGGAGGGAGCCACCGTGCCGAGGACGGGGTCGGTGACGGGGTAATCGTACAGGCCACGGGCGAGGTGGCGGATGGTGCCGGACGCCTTGAATCGGCGAAGGCAGGAATCAATCGCCGCCGTGCCGCCGAGCGTCTGGAAGTGCTTCGGAGTGAATACCCAACCCTTGCCGTTTCCGTAAATTCGGCTGCGGATCTTGGAATCAATGGTTTGTGGCGGCTTGTCCATTGTCGGACTGACGAAAAAAATAGGTGTTTTTTACGTCAGGTCAAGGAACATTTCCAGACGTGGAGGTGGCAAAATATTCGATGCCGGAGAAAGGACTACTCCGTTGAAGCCCGTCTGAGATTGACACTGCCCATTCCCCAATCTGCTTCGGATCGCATGCGGCAAAGCGGTGATCGACATGGCACCATCCTGATTCTTTCTCCGCCTCGGACAAAGCAATCCCGTGTCCGGCATCAACCGTTGGCCAACTTGTGGGACGGGTCGAAGACTTCGACAGGACCCGGATTGTAAAT
>CAIRSA010000127.1 GCA_903881085.1 uncultured Acidobacteriia bacterium | reverse complement strand
GGCCGAGCGAAGCGAGCCCGAAGGGTTGCCTTGACAAGGGACCCATCCCCGTCCTATTCATAGTTAAGAGGGTGAAGCGGACTCACGCTACGCTTCATTTCTGTGGGTACTCACCCACAAATTCTGCGGTAGAGCCCGTTTTTCGGGTTGGTGGCCGATTGCAGCAGCACGCCTCCATTGTAATTGAAGGTGCGGGTTTGGGTGACGGTGCCGCCGGGGGCGGGGACTACCGGGCGGCCCATGCTGACCGTGGTCAGTTGGTTTAGCACGTTGTAGGTGTAATCGGTGTTGAACGTGCCGCCGGCAGGGTTGGGTTCGGTAACTTGGGTTAGGTTGCCCAGGGCGTCCGTGGTGAACGTCTTCCACGCGCCGGAGGGGTCGGTGACGGTGACTTTGTTGCCATCGTATTTGTATTGAGTGGTGCCGGAGTTGTTGGGCTGCACAACGCTGGTTGTGCGGCCGATGGGGTCGTAGTAATAGACCGTCCAGTAAATGGTTGCGCCGGGCGCGTGGGGAACGGAGGTCTGCTTCAGTTTGCCCATTGGCGTGCAACCGCAGGGGGCGTAGACGGATTCGGACTGGCCGGTGATTGTTGGGGCGCCATTGTTGGTCACATAGCCGGTTTCCGATTTGACGGCGCGGCCGAAGCCGTCGACCGTTTCGCGGTTCCAGCGCTTGGTTGTGGCCGATGTGTCCGCGGTGGTGACACGCGTTGCGGGTGAGCCCGGCGACCAGTTGGTGTAGGAGATGCCGGTGACAGAGCCATAGGGCGAGGTGCTGCCGGTTGGGCGGGCGTAAATGTCGTAGTAGAGGCCCGTGCTTGCCCCATTGGGGTTGGTGGCTCCGGTGGGCTGTAGGGCGCCGTTCCAGGTCATGGTGCTGGTGAGGTTGCCGGTGCTGATCGCGGAGGGGACGGCGTAGTTATTGCTTGCGTCAGGCGTGGAGTTGACGGTGTGGCCTAGACCATCCTGCGTTTGCAGCACGGCGCCGGCGCGGTTGTACTGCATTTTGCGCGTGCCGCTGAGGCTGTAGCTGACACAAACGTTGCCGCGGTAGGTTGCTCCGTTGCCGTTGTAGGTTGGGTCGAACTCGTGGGAGGTATCGCGCGGCGACATCGTCAAGCCATCGGCGGTTTGCGCGCATGGAATGAAACTGTTGTTAATTGGCGCGGCGCTAGCGAGATCATAGGCGTTCGAAACCAGGGTGATTGGGCTGCCGCCGGCGGGTGTGACGGTGCTGGTGAGCAGCAGATTATGCATGTAGCGGCTGGTGTAATAAGTGCCGGGTACGTTTCCAAACATTACAGAGCTATCTGTAATGTAAGCGTTGGTGTAAGTGCGGACGGGCGTGGAGGTGTTGTTGTAGTCGTACACCTTCATCTGGGTGAGGTTGCCGTAGTTATCTTTGACCTGATCGGTACGGGCGACTGTTTGGGCTCCGCCGGGCTGGGTCACCAGATAGTTGTACGTGGTGCCGATGTAGGGGTTGCCATCGGAATCGGTGGTCCAGGTCATGTTTGAGTAGCGGTAGGTGGCGTAGGAGGGGGTGCTCTCCACCTGCTGCTGCAGCAGTCCTGAGATGGGATCGAAGGTCCAGTTCTTCAGCGTTTGTTGGCCTGCGTCCATAATGCTGGTGGCGCTGTGGGTGCTGCCGCTGAGGTCGCGGGCGGAATCGTGATAGAAGGCGTACGACTGCTGGCCGTTGATGGTGTCGTCCAGTAGGCGGTTGTACATGTCGCGCACAACGCGGCCGTCGGAGTAGTGGTAGTCCATGAACTGCCAGCCGAGCTTTCCGCCGTAGGGAAACTGGACCTGGGTGAGTTCGCAGGAGAGGTTGGCGTAGGTGAAGAGGTGTTGCTGGCCGTAGGCGCCTGTGAGCCATTCGAGCCGCCCGGTTGTACCGAAGGTTGTGGTGTCGCCGTAGAAGGGGGAGTTGAGCTGGACGTTTTGCGCGATGCCGAACGTGAAGTTGACACCGACTGCCGAGATGCTTTGGATCGAGGTCAGGTGCGGGGTTGCGTCGTTGGTGTAAGTCAGCCAGTAGGTTGCCAATTGGTTCGCGTTTCCGTAGGGGTAGTACAACGCGCGGGAGTCTTCGATCACGGTGATTCGGGCGCTGGACTGCGGCGACAAGGCGCATGCACCCGTCTGGTAGCTGATCGCGATGAAGTTCCCGTTGGTGTCCTGCATTTTCGTTGGATAGAAAGTGCCGCCGTCCTCTTCCAGCCCAGCTGATTGCGCGCCGAACTCCCAGAAGCTGCCGTCCGGGAAGTAGAGCTGGTTCTTTACCGGATCATACCGCACATAGATCCCTTCCTGGGAATACCAGATGCCGTTGGCGTCCTGTTGGTTGAGGCGGTATTCGGCTCCGGTGGAGTCGGTGAACAGGTAATGGTGCAGCCCCCACCAGTCGGAATAATAGGGGGTTATACTCCCCGCCAGGAACTTCCAGCCGAAGCCGTAGCCGCTGTCACGGCCGATTTTCCACGTGGCGGCGGTGTCTTTGCGGAAGTTGGCGGAGTTGTAGTTCAACGCAAAGTTGACTCCCTACCCTCCGCGGCCCTGGGCGCGGATGAGCGGCAGGGTGAAGTTGAGGTTACCACTGAGTAAGTCGATCTGTTCCCCGTTGCCTCCCCAGTATGCGCCGTTGGTGCGGACGCCGGTGCGGCGCGGGTCGATGCCGCCGGGCGAGGGCGTGTGGACAGGGAAGGAGGTGGAGAGGTTCTGCTGTCCCTGGCAATTTACCGAGGAGATCGTGTACTGATACATGGAGTTGGGCGAGACGGTGTGGTCGACGAGCGTAGGGCCGATGGAGGTGCCGCCCATGAAGGTGCCGTCGCGGTAGGTCTGGTAGCCGCAGATGCCTACGGCGCTGACGGCGTTTTGCCATTGGAAGTCGACTTCGTTGGCGGCGACGGAGGTGGCTATTGAAGCCGTGTTGATGCCGGTCCACGGGGTTGTGTCGTAGAGGCCGAGGCTGACGCTGGCGAAACCGTTGCCTGCGGCGGTGTTGAGGTTGCGTGCGCCGAAGCCGGGTTGGCCAGCGGCGATGTCGCTGTCCACGATGTAGTAGAAGAGGCCGAGGTCATTCCAGATGAAGAAATACCCTTGGGCTTGTGTGGTTCGCCAGGTCATGCCGTCCTTACAAGGGAGTGGCGCGCCGGCGACATAGCTGACGGAGCCGGCGATGGTTTTGTAGATGGCGAAGTTGCCAGAGCAGGATGTGCCGTTGACGGTGACGTCCTGCAGTTCGACGGAGTAGTAGGTGCCGTTGGCGACGGTGGGGGAGTTGAGGGCGTCGTTTGAGGCGCGGATGTAGGTGATGTAGGTGCCGCCGCTGGATTTAATGTTGAGGACGGTTTTGATTTCGTAGTAGCCGGTGCCGTCGGGGACGGCGAGGTTGGAGATTTTGGAGCCTCCGGTGGCGGTGGTGACGTCTCCGTTGGTGGTCCACTTTGAGGGGTCGGGGGTGGTTTCGGTGTAGTAGTAGGTGTAGGCGGCGTTTAGGGATTGGGTTAGGAGGAGGAAAAGCACCAGGAGAGCTGGTTTGCCGTTTAGGGCAAGCCGGGGACAGACAGCCCATTTCCGGCAAAGTTCGCCGGAAATAGGTGTCAGTCCCCCGGCTTGCGGCGTGTCGTTTTTTGAGTTAGTTGTTTGGACAGGCAGATTGCCTCTCCTACCCATGGAAATTCGCGGCATTTAGTGGCTCCTCCCGAATTTGGAGGCGTCGAAATCTTTGCGTAGACGCTTAAATTCGTTTTCGATTGCGGCTTTACTGTGAATTTTTGGGTCGAAGAGTTTCACGCCAGGGGGCGTTGGCGGCGGCGCGGATGGGGGCGAGGGTGGCCTTATCGGCGGAGATGAATTCGACGATTGCGGATTTTTTATCGTCGGAGGGGAGCCATGTGAAGGTTAGTTTTTGGAGGGAATTAGTCCGTAACGGCACAAACATGGGTCTGATGGGGTCAGATGGCTTGCCGCTGCCGATTAATGGCACGGATACGTAGAGCCTTTCCCCTTGAAGACGATGAATTTGCTTGGGTTGCGCCGGAAGAATTGCGGATAACAAGAGAAATGGGAGTAAAAGCTTCATGACGAGATCAGAATAAGCGAGCTTTGGTTTTAATACAAGACAAAAAGATCAACAAATATTCAACAATATGCGAGTTTGGGTTTCCGCAAGGTCGAATTGGCGCGTTAGGCCGGCGTTTCCATCGAGGAACCAAAGTGTCGTTGCAGCACCAGGGCCACGGTGCCGCGAAGGCGCGCCAGGCCGTCTTCGTGCGCTGGCGCCACCTGCGGCGCGATGCCGCCGCGGAGCACCTGCCCCTTTACTTGCGCTTCGAGCACTGGGCCGAAGCGCTCCCAGGAGCGGGTCAGGTCGCCGATCACTACTATCCGCTGCGGCGCGATGCCGGCCACGATCACGCGCATTCCGCGGGCGAGGAAGTGCGCCATCTTGTCGAGCGCCTGCATGGCCTGCTCATCGCCTGCATCGGCCAGATCGAGCAGGGCAGGGAAGCTGGCGGCCGGGGCGTCCGGCCTGGCTTCGGCAAAGTAGCGCAAGGCGGCCGCATTGGAAGCGAAGACCTCCCAGCAGCCATGGCTGCCGCAGCCGCACAACGGTCCGTTGACATCGATCGGCACGTGGCCGAACTCACCGGCCATGTCACGGTATCCGCGCACCAGTTGTCCGTTCATAAACAGCCCGGCGCCGATGCCTTCGCTGACGGTGATCACCACCATGTCGCGGACGGAGTCCTTGTTATCGAACCACGCGGCGGCAAGGACGCAGGCGTTCGTGGCGGGCGCCATCACCACTTCGTAACCGGTGGCTTGGGCGATGGGGGCGATCAACTCGAATTCAGGCCATTTCAGGTTGGGCGTGAAGACCACGCGGTTGGTATCCACGTCGTAACGGCCGGGCAGCGCGATGCCGATGCCTTCGATCTTCTTGCCCTCCGACGCCGCGATAATGCGCTGCAGCGCGGCGATGATCCGGGAAGGGTGAAGGTCCGCGCTCAGGATGACGCGGTCGTCGTTGAGGCGCAGAAAGGTGGGATGGCGGCCGCGCGGCAGACGTTCCGTTGGCCCTTCGAGGACCCAGTTTTCACTGATCAGATCTTCAATGATCAGCGAGACGGTGCTGCGCTGCAAGCCCGAATGGCGCGCCAGGCCGTCCCGCGAAAGCGGTTGCCTGGTGCGGATCAGGTTCATCGCCAAGCGGCGATTGATGCCGCGGACGACGTCGCTCGATACTCCCAATACCCGTTTACGCTCAGTGGCGGCCATTTACTTCGATGTAGTCAATGGCCGCCGTCTCGCGGCCGTCTGGAACTCCTTCGATCCGGATCTCGTCGCCGGTTCGCAAGGCCACGCCGTTGATCACGCGGAGCGTGGATGAGGCCGAATCAATGCGCCGGGATGGCAGATGGTCTTTCGCCGTCCACATGTCGACCGGCTGGCCGGCGACCTTCACCATAAAGCTCGACTCGCCATCGGACTGGTCGAAATAGCGGACCTTGAGCGTGTGCCAGCCGGGCGGGCCGTTATAGATGAATGATGCTTGGCAACGCGTGGCGGGACAAGTAATGGCCTTACCTCCTGACGCCGCTTCCCACGGTGTCAATTCGATTGGCTGGTAGCCGCTGAGCGTCATGGTTTCCGCTTCCACGCGGCCGGGGAATTTGCCGGCACGGCCTTGCTTATCCGCAATGCCTGATGTCTTGAGAAACCAGGTGACCACGGCGTCGCGCCACTCTTCGGCGTGGCCGGATTGGTATTCCAGCTGGCGCAGGACTTCGTGATAGCGTTGTTGATCCACGCGGCCTTCGAGCGCTTTCCATTCGGCAACGTGATTGGCGGCGGCCGCCGCGCCGTCATAATGCTTGTCGTAGATGGATTGGATCACCGTCTTGCCCGAGTGCAGCAGATGCGTGTATGGCACGTGATGGAAGAAGAGCAGCAGATCGTCCGGGCAGGTGGCGAGCGATTCCAGCACGCGCGCGCGATCCGGTGGATATTGACCGATGTAGCCGGTGCCGGTTTTCACGGTGCGATCCATGCCCGCGCCCTTTTCGTCAGAGCGGTGCCACTGGCCCCAGCCGTTTCGCTCGGAGGCTTCGACGGCTGGTCCGAAGTGGGTGCCGGTAATCGCGGTCAATGTTTGCAGGCCGTGCGGGCCGGTGTAATCTTCATAGACGCGCCACGATTTGAGCTGCATGCGATTGATGGTTTCCACGGTCTTCGCGTCGTGGCCAAAGGTCTGGCGGGTCCATTCATCGACGATACGTTCGGAGGTCAGCGACGGGTCCCAGGCGAGGCGGCCGAAGCCATATATGTTGGCTTGGGACATGTGGTTGCCGAGCCAGTTGGAGTCCATGCCTACGTTGGCCACGCCGATGAAACCGGTGCCGGGGCCGAACCACAACGCGTCCTTCCAATAGGGGACGAGAAACACCATGTGCCGGGCTTGGCCGAAGTATTCCTGGGTGATCTGCAGCTCCACCGCCATGTTCGTGTGCTTCAAGGCGGCCAGCAACGGCGAGGCGGGCTCGCGGACCTGGAAGTCGATGGGGCCGTGCTTCACCTGGATGATTACGTTGTCGTCGAACTTGCCATCGAGCGGCATGAAGTTATCGTAAGCGGCGCGGGCGCGGTCGTTCTTCAGGTTGCGCCAATTGGCGTGGTGGTCGTAGACGAAGCCGCGGTAGAAGATGCGGCCGCCGTGAGGCTTCAAGGCGCGGGCGACAGTGTTGGCGGCATCGGCATGTGTGCGGCCGTAGGTGGAGGGGCCAACGCGGCCTTCGGAGTCGGCCTTCATGACGAAGCCGCCCAGGTCGGGGATTTTGCGGTAGAGTTCGTCGACCTTGGCCTTCCACCAGGCGGCGACTTCGGGTAGCGCGGGGTCGAAGGAGTCGAGTTTTCCCACGGTCTTGGGGCTGCCGAGGTCGACCGAGATGACCGTGGCCACACCCCACGGGCGCAGTTCATCAGCGATGCGCTTCAGTTGCGGCAACCATGCCGGCGTAAGCAGCAGCGGGTTGGCGTTGACGTTGTTGATGGCGCAACCATTGATGCCGAGCGAGGCGAGCAGGCGTCCGTATTCGCGCACTCGCGACAGATCCTGGCGGACCGCGGCCTTATCAAAGAAAATGGATGCGCCGCCGTAGCCGCGTTCGATGGTGCCATCGAGGTTGTCCCATTGGTTCACCCAGCGGATGGCGGTGGTGGGGGAGTGCGATTCATTCAGCGCGGCGATTGGTTCGCGCAGCGAGAGCTTGCGCAGCAGGGCGAAGACGCCGTAGAGAGCGCCGCGTTCGTTGGCACCGGCGATGACGATGTGGCGCAGACCCTTCCTGCTTACTGTTCGCAGCAGGTAGCCATCTTCAGGCAGCTTTGCATCGATCGACAGGCTTTCGAGAGTACCGATCAGGAAGGCACTTTCCGCAGGCTCGGAACTGGACACGCGCAGGGTGCGGCCGGTCATGCCGCGAACGCCGGTCAGCATTTCTTGCTTCGCGCTGGTGAGGATGGGCGAATCGCCGGCCACGTACATTACGGCGGGCAGCGATGGCGAGTTCGCGAGGGGCGCGTAGCGCAGCCAGGCTTCGGCGCCGGTATCGGATCTGAGTGCAGAGGCGACTAGGATGCCCCAGAATAGGGATCGCATCTTAATAGGGTATCTGTACGGGGCGGGCGTCGAACGGGTCGGCCCAGCGGTCGTTAGGAACAATGGGCGTCCAGCCGGGGCGCGCCGGGTCCTGATCGTAGGGATAGCCGCCGAGCCGGGCGTAGAGCTCTTTGTATTCAGCCAGCTTGTCGCGATTCAGTTTTACACCGAGGCCCGGGCCGCTGGGCACGGCGATGGCTCCATCCACGTATTGCATGGGCCCGCCTTCGATCACGTCGTCGACCAGGTGGTGATAATGAGCGTCCGCGGCGAAGCTCAAGTTGGGCAGCACCGCGCCCATGTGCAGCATGCTTGCCAACTGAATGCCGAGCTCTCCGGACGAGTGTACAGCTACGCCCAGTTGGAAGGTCTCGCAGACACCGGCCGCTTTCACGCAGGCGCGGATGCCGCCCCAGAACGTGGTGTCGAGCAGGATCACGTCGACCGCGGTGTTCAGCACGTTGGCTGAGAGCTGTTCGAAGTTGACGACCACGGTGTTGGTGGCGAGTGGCACGCGCACCATTTCGCGCGTGCGGCGCATGCCGTGCAGGCCGTAGACCGGGTCTTCCAGATAGTCGTTACGCAGGCCTTCGATGGCCTGGCCGAAGCGGATGGCCTGTTCGGTGGACCAGACGCCGTTGGGGTCGAAGCGCAGACTGTCCATTGGGAATTCGGCGGCGAGCGCTTTGTAGACTTCCAGCTCGTAGTCGGGGTGGAAGACGCCTGCTTTCAGCTTGTGCGTGGTGAAGCCGTGCGAGCGTTTCAGTGCGTGGGTGTATTTCAGCAGTTGATCGATCGTGCGCACTTCGCCTACTCCCGTTTTGGGGTTGGCGTAGCGGAAGAAGCAGTATGACGCGAACGGGACATGATCGCGCAGGCGGCCCCCGAGGATTTCGCAGACGGGGACGCCCCACGCCTGACCGATCAGGTCGAGGCAGGCGAATTCCAACGCCGCCAGCACCTGCGTACGGTTGTTGTAGAGCGAGGCAGTGGGATTGGCGATGCGGAAGCGCATCTCCTCGATGCGGGCCGGGTCATGGCCTACGAGATAGCCCTTCATGGCGCGGAAGACGGCCTCGGCCGATTCGCCGCCGCCGCCCATTTCGCCCAGGCCGATGAGGCCGTTATCGGCTTCTACCTCGACGATGGTGCGGACAAAGCGCCCCCAGTGGCAACCATTGGCGTGGCGGAGCGGGGCTTGGAGTGGGACTGTGACCGTGGTGGCACGGATGTCGACGATCTTCATACTTAATTGGATGATACAACTAAGTTTGGTCCCGTGCTCTCAAAACAAATAATGGTTACTGTCTTGTGCCCTACTGCGCAGGGCTGGCCAGCGGATTCCCCTTCTCCACCACATAGACGCCTACGAACTTCACTGGCACCGTTCCTTTATTATGCCCGTTGTGCTTTGCGCCGGCCGGAATGACGAAGGATTCCCCTTTCTTGATGTTGCGCGGCGGTTGGCCATCCACAAGCAGCTCCAATTCCCCTTCCAGAATATAACTGATCTCTTCCCCGGCGTGCGTATGTTTGCCGGCGAAGCTGCCAGGGGTGATCTCCACGTGGGCCACGATGGCTTCGCGGCCAGGCACGGAGATATCTTTCTTTTCCAGGACCGTGCGTTGAATGCCCGGATTCTGGCCGAGCAAAGTGCAGGCAATCAAGGTGAGAGTCAACATTTTCATGTCATTTTCCTTTTCTAAATCGTTTCCTGCTTTTGCAGACGATTATCTCTTGTGTGTTATTAAAGTATCATAAGCAACACTAAACAACAAGAAATTATTTTGAACAACGTATAAATCACTCAGATTCACTTTGGGGCGGCGACTTCGCCACGGCGTGCCCTGGGAACCGTGCGGGAGCGGTTTCTAAATGATTGAAACAAAACGGGGGCACAGATGAGGTCTGGTCAGCGGATGTGGAATGACTGGCGGACGACTTCGGCCGCTTTCATTTTCGGTTCCGATGCCCGGCCCCATTGCCATGCAGCTACGGTTACTTCCAGCGGGCGTTTGGCGCGAGGCGGGATTTGGGTGAAGACCAGTTTGCCGTCCTGGACGATTGCCGGACCTGCGACGACAAAGAAATCGACGGGCAATCCAGCGTCGGACCGGGCTTGGAGGGGCACAGATGCGGTGCCGGATTTCACGTCGGCGATTGGTTGGAAGTCGATTTTCTGCGTTTTGCCTTCGTTGTTGCGCGCCAGCTTGATGGCTATCGGCTGCACCGCTGCGCGTATGCCATTCGTGCCCTGTTGGCGCGCCGCCAGATAGATGGGGTGGTGCGGCCAGGTGCGGTCAAGCGCGACGCGGAATAGGCCATCGCCCGCCGGGGCGAGCGGGCCGCAAAGCCATTCGAGAGTTGGCGCTGCCGGGGCGCGGGCCAGCGGTTCTCCGGCGCCGACGAAGTTCTGCGGTAGTTTATCGAGCATCACCGGGCGGAGGCGGAAGGTGATGCCATCGGGTTCCATTTGCGGTGTGATGCTGGAGATGCCGTTGAAGTCGAAGGGCGCAATGACGCCGTTGGCGCTGACGAAGGCGGGCAGTTGCGAGTGGGCGTTCCAATCGATGGCGGCGATTGCTTGGGCCTCCTTCGCGCTCCACTCATCGAAATACCAGATGGCTTT
This sequence comes from uncultured Acidobacteriia bacterium, assembly GCA_903881085.1. Classification (GTDB taxonomy): domain Bacteria; phylum Acidobacteriota; class Terriglobia; order Bryobacterales; family Bryobacteraceae; genus CAIRSA01. The sequence continues at coordinate 62,536 of CAIRSA010000127.1, read as the reverse complement.
TTCTGCGCGGTTGGGAAGGGGCAGCGAGGCGACGACGTCCTTGGGGCGCTTGGGCTTTACGGCCTGGTCTATGTAATGGGCGAAGTAGCGGACCAGCCGCTCTGATACATCGAAATGTCCGCTTCCGCCATCGATCACGAAGCTGAGCGGCCAATCGGGATTGGCTTTGCGCTGTTTCAAAACATTGTCGTAGGAAGTGAGAGTGTTCCACCGTTGGCGAATGTCGACCTTGTCCTGGCCCCATTCCTGGGCCGTGCCGTAGACAACCAACGCTGGGACTGTTCGGTTCTTTGGCGGCAGGTGGGCGTTCTTGATCCAGATGCCCGCCAGGCAGCGTTCCGGAGCGGCCTCGACCAACGCGTCGACCATCAGCAGATGGCCTGACTCGCCCATGGGCAACCATGGAATGGTGGCGACTTCCTCGTAGCCGGAGGTTCTTGCCAGGCCGTCGAGCAGTTGTTGCAGGAAGGCGACTACGTTCTTATCTTCGTTCTTCGCCTTGTAATACCAGAACGACGGCGTGCTCCACACGATGCCTAAATTGTTTTTCGCGCAGACTTCGCGGATGGCTGGGTGGCCCACCAGCATGTGTTCTGGAACGTTGGAGCCCATGACGAGCAGTCCGCGCAGGCGGCGGCATTTTTCGGGGATCCATAGGTAGGCCGTGGCTTTCGTTGTCGCGCCATCGACCCAGGCGGAGTACGATCCGCTCTGCATAAATTGGAACACCTGGTTTACTGGCGAGGCGGCGCGCAGACTGGACAGGGCCAATAGAAGCAGCAGGCGTCTCATGCTATTTGGCCCAATCGTCCGTGCGGAAAGGGGCGGCGGGCAGGCCTTGCTGGTTGTAGAGATTGCAGCGCGGGGAGTTGGCCCAGCCGTAGCGGACGGCAACGGGATTGGGCACTTCAGGGCTTGAGACGACCACGCTTGCTCCATCGAGCTTTGCTTCGGCGGCGACCCACTGGTGGTCTTCGCCTGCGATGTAGAAGCCGGTCAGATGGTCTGTTGGCAGCGGCTCAACGCCGGGCGCGCGCCACGGTGCCTGGCCGGGTGTGAGGCCGGAGCCCGTCTCCGTAAAGCTGACGCGGATTTTGCCGGATTCGATTTTATAGCTGCCGTAGAGTGGGCCTGAGGCGACCAGCGTTTCCGAGTAGGCCACGCGGCGGGCTTGCAGCGCGAGGCGCTGGCCGACTTCGATCTTGCGTGCGGGGTGGACGTCGTTGGGGTTGCCGACATCGATGGCGATGGCCATGCCGGTTCGCGGTTCGCGCAGCGTCATCTGTTGTGCTTCGCGGAGCCATGGCCAGCCTGCCGTTGCCACCGGTGTTGTGTCCTTACCGTTGGCCGGAAGTTGCACAAAGAGGAACGGAAATTCCGCTTTCCACGCCGCGCGCCAGGCTTGAATCAGGCGCGGGAACAACTCGCGGTATGCGAGGCCAGCGCCGCCGTTGGCTTCGCCCTGATACCAGATCACGCCCTGCATGGCATAGCCTGCGATGGGGGCGACCATGGCGTTGTAACTGATAGATGGCGTGCCGGGGCGGCGCGAGGGCGAAGGCATGCCCATGGGATCGGGGTTCTGCGGTTCGGGCGATGAGGGCGTGGGCTTGGGGCCAGTGGGGTTGGCGTTCCAGGCCTTCGTCGCGGCGTTGAACACGGGTTCGACTTCTTTGCGCCAGCGCTTTAGATCAGTCTCGTATTGAGCGGCCAGGCTCGGGTCGGCTGCTATTTTGGCGTGTTGCTGCACGGCCTTGTCCCAACTTTGCAGCGTGCTGGTCAGCGGCGGGTCCTTTTGCAGGGCGGCGATGCTGATCCAGGTTTCGATAGGCGTGCCGCCCCATGACGCGTTGATCACTGCGACCGGGCAATTCAGCTTGCGGCGCAATTCGCGGGCGAAAAAGTAACCCACGGCGGAGAAGCCTTTGGCTGTTTGCGGAGTGGAGGCTTCCCACTTTCCGGCGAGGTCAGGTTGCGGTTCGGCGGCTGTCTTCTTGGTGACGGTGAAGAAGCGCAGGGCGGGGTCGGTGGCTTGTGCAAGCACGTCAGCGGAGTCGGGCAGGGAACTGACCGGGTAGCCCATGTTGGACTGGCCTCCGGCGAGCCAGACTTCTCCGACAAGGACGTCGTGAATGGTCCGGCTGCCTGCTTTGAGTTCGAACGGGTCCATGCTGGCTTTGATCGGGGCCAACGTGACAGACCATTTGCCATCGGGGCCGGCGGTGGCGGTGAGTGATTGCGCGCCCAGTTCGACGGTGACCTTTTCGCGGGGCGCGGCCGTGCCCCAGACGGGGATGGCAGCGTCGCGCTGCAGCACCATTTGGTCGGCGAAGATGGCCGGCAGCGTGACTTCGGCGAAGGCCGCCGAGGAGATGGACGTTAGTAAGAAAAGAGTGCGTAAGGACATAGGTTATTGATTACCAGTACAGCTTCAGAGCCAATTGGACAATGCGGCCAGTGGCGTTGTTTGACGCCAGGAACATTCCAAAGCTCTGATTATACGCGTTGGCAAGAGCTGCTTCGCGAGTACCCGCCGGGTATGCGCCGCCAGTTTTGCCGGGCAGATACGGGATCGGACCGGCGAGCGAAAGCCCGCTGTAGGTAAGCGGCACCGACCCGGTAAATAATTGAGGACTGCTGTTGGGGTTCAATTGGAAAAATGTATGATTGAACACGTTGAACAGTTCGCCGCGCAATTGCAGATAGCGTTTGCGGTTCTCAAACGGGTAGATCTCGCGGAAGAACGACATGTTGATACTCTGGGTCCACGGATTGCGGAAGTAGTCAAGCGTTCGCGAGGCATTGCCCTCCCGTCCAAACGCAGGGCGGCTGAAGGCAGCCGGGTTGACGTAGGGCACTGTGTTAGCGACAGACTTGTTCCAGAGCGGATTCACCAGCGGCACGCCCACCACCATGTCAGGCCGGATCACTTGCGGACGCGTGCTGCCTCCGGGGATCCCGTTGTTGTCGCCCAGGTACGGTGCAAATGGGGTGCCGCTGTAATAAGCGGCGACACCGCTCATTGACCAGTCGCCCAACAGCTGGTTGCCCCACTTGCCCAAATTCAGGCGATGGCCTTTGCCAATTGGGACGTTGAGGGTGCCGGTGAGATTGAACCGGTGGCGCGAATCGTAAAAGCTGACGGAGCGGTTGCCGCGGATGTCGAGCGCATCCTGAAAGCGTCCGTTGGTCCAGTTGCCGGAGTCGGTCTGGCCGTTGGAAGCGTTGTCGATGGATTTGGACCATGTGTAGTTAAACCGGAACCCATAGAAGCCCGCGAAACGGCGTTCGATTTCGGCTACACCGGCATGGTAGATGGAGTTGCTGCTGGTGACGCCAGCGACCTGCACGTCGCCCAGGGTTGGAAATGGGCGAAGCAGATCCTGGCGGGCGACGTTGATCAGATTGCCGGAGGAGTTGATGCGGCCAAACGGGTCAGGGATGGATTGGGTTGGGTCAATGCCCTGATCGAGCAGAGACTGATAGGACCTGAGGTTGGGTGAGTTGATGTTGTAGACGGGCGAGAACAGATGCACGCCACGCTGGCCCAGGTAGTTGAGCGTCAGGACGTAGCCTCTCGCCAGGCCCATCTGCGTTGTCAGGTTCCATGTCTGGATGTATGGCGATTGGTTGTTTGGTTCGAAAGCGATCAAGGTTCCGGATGGGACGCGCGGATCGAGCGGCGAACATCCGGCGCAAAGTTTGCCATCGGCCGGTATCTGCAAAACGATGGGCGGCGCGTTCACCACCGGCGCGTTGCGCCCAACCGCAATTAGGTACTGCGGATTCTGCGATTGCGTGGAAGGTTGCGAACCACTGCCGGTCCACTGGGTGTAATTCCAGCTGCCTCCGCTGCCGGAGCCGAAGTTAGGCAGAGGGTCGCGTCCGCGTCCGGTTTGCGGAGCGTGGCTGATGCCGTAGCCGCCGCGGACGACAACGGTCTTGTGCGAATTCCAGGCGTAGTTGGGCGTCCAGGCAAAGCCGAAACGTGGTTCGAAGTTGGCTTTGTGGGTGGGTTCCAGGTATTGCGATCCGCTGAAGCCGGTGTAGAGATAGTTGAGCGTGTAGCTGGTAGTGCGGCCTGCGGCGTCCTTAATGGGCACCGGGTTGGCGAGATCGACGCCTGCCTGGCGGTTGTACTTTTCGCCGCGCGGGCTGTTGTATTGCCATCGCAGTCCTATGTTGAGGGTGAGGTTGGAGCGGATCTTGTAATCGTCCTGCACATAAGCGGCGGAAGCGTTCCAACGGTAGTAGTAAGGCAACACGAGTCCGGCCAGCGTGGCGCTGTTGGGGGTGCCAAGAAGGAACGATGCCATGGCGAGGCCGCCGGCGCCTGTTGGAATGTTCCCGTTGCCGGAGGCAGTAAGGTTAGTCGTGTAGCTATAAGTGCCGCAGCAGGCATCTCCCAGAGTTCCTGCGAGTACATTGCTTTGCATGCGGCGGAGGTCTATGCCAGTTGTTATAACGTGGCGTCCGAACGTGAAGGTGATATCGTCACCGGCCTGATAACTGTTTTCAATGTAAGTGCCGAGTAACTGGGCGTTGCCCATGCCGAGCGCGGGGGAAAGGTACTGTGTTCCGCTCAGCGCGAATCGCGGGTAGCCCCAGCTGGTAACGTTGGGGAGGCCGAATTGTTTGGTGTAGTTAACGGTGCTGAGGTCGCCGGGGGCTACGGAACTGTAGTTGGAGTGGGTGGCGCTGACGCGGAATTCATTCACGATGCGGCTTGAGATGGTATAGGTATGGCTCAGGTAGCCCTGCGTGGTGTGGCTATCGTCAGAGGGGTAACTTTGCAGGGCGAAGTCGTCCTTTCGAAGCAGGTAGCGGTCTGAGAAATTGGGGATGTCGGTAAAGCGCACGGTGAGGCGGTTGCGGTCAGTGAGGTTGTGATCGAACTTCAGATTCCAGCGGTTATCGCGGCCCGTTACTCCGCGCGCACCAACGTAGTTATTGCCCAGTGAATCGTAGGGCATGTTGGGCATGGGGACGCCTGCCAGCAGCTTCTGGACAAGGGGATCGAGGAACTGTTTGGGAATGACGTGGCCCACCTTGGTTGGGTCCGGATCATTGGCGCTGAACAGCGGATACACCGTGGTGCTGGATGTCCGGTTGAGCGGTGTGAACTGCGTGCAGGCGGCATCGGCGCAGTTCATCTGCTGATAGAGCAGCGGGTTGGACTGGCCGGGGGCTACCCACATGTCGCGGAAATCGCCCTGGCGTTCGGCGGCGGTGGGGACGCGCACGTACTGCACTGTGGCGTTGATCCATCGCTTGGGCTCGAACGAGAAAAAGAAAAATGTCTTCTGCCGGCCATTGTAGACTTTGGGAATCCAGACCGGTCCGCCAGCGGTGAGGCCGAATTCGTTGCGTCGAAACGGTGGCGGCAGCGGGCTGTTGAACTGGCGCGCGGCGAGGGTGGGGTTGCGCGTATACCAGAACGCGCTGCCATGGAAATCGTTGGTGCCGCTTTTTGAGATTGTGCTGACGATGCCTCCGCCTGTGACCCCATACTGAGCGGAGAATGTGGAGGTAATGACTTTGAATTCCTGAATAGTGTCGGACGAGAAGGTGACCGTCTGGCGGCCCAGCGTTACGGAAGTTGCGCTGGCGCCATCGGCCATGAATGCGGAACTACTGGTTCGTCCGCCGCTGATCACGAGGTTGGCGCCGGCTGAGGGCGTCGTCTGGAAGATGCCGCCTTCGTCGGAACCGACGTCGCCAGCCACGCCAGGCAGCGTTAAGGCGAGTTGCAGCGAATTGCGGTCTTCCAGTGGGAGCCGGTCGATCTCCCGTTGGCTGACCGTGCCTCCGGTCATACTGCTTTGCGTTTCAATGATACCGGCGCTGGCCGAGACCTCAACGGTCTGCTTGGAGTCAGCGGGACGCAGGACAAGATCGACGCGGGCGGTGTTGGTCGTGTCGAGCTTGAACTCAGGCGAGGTAGACGGGTTGAAACCGGCGGCCTCGGCCGTTACCTGGTAAGTCAACGGCGGCAAAGAAGGAATGGTGTAATAACCATCCTGGTTGGTTACAGTGCGATATTCCACACGTGTTTCGACCGCTTTGACAATCACTTTCACATTGGGGACGGCGGCCTTGCTTTGATCGAGCACTTGGCCGGTGATGGTGGAACTGCTTTGGGCGAAGGCGGACGTAGCGGCGAGAAAGATGGGGAGGAATTTCTTTTGGAAAGGCATGGGTGGACTCCTACAGGGATTATATATGCAGCTTGAGGTAAATGGTTTGGGCCGGGGCGTACTAGAATTAGGGATATGTTTCGATTTTTGCTGGTTGCGGCGGCGATGGCCTGCGGCGCTTTGGCGCAGAAGGCTCCTTTCGATTTTCAGGCCATGATGAAGGTGAAGCGGATCAGCGATCCGCAGATTTCGCCCGATGGCAAGAAGGTCGCGTTTACGGTGCAGACGGTGGACTTGGAAAAGAACGCGAAACCGCAGCAGATCTATGTGGTCGGCATTGAAGGCGGAAATCCGCGGCAGATCACGACCACTGGTAACAACGAGCGTCCACGCTGGTCGCCCGATTCACAGCGGCTGGCGTTTGTGAGCGACCGCGGCGGATCGAGCCAGTTGTGGCTGATGGATGCCGATGGCGGCAGTGCGAAACAGGTTACGAAGCTGGCGACCGAAGCCTCGGGCGTGCTGTTTTTTCCGGATGGGAAGAACCTGCTGTTTGTAAGTGAGGTTTATACCGATTGCTCCGATGCGGCGTGCAACGAGCGCAGGCTTGAGGCGGAAAAGAAGAACCCCGTCAAGACGCGCGTCTATACCAGCCTGCTTTACCGGCATTGGAAGGAGTTTCGTTCGGCGCGGCGCAGTCATCTGATGATGGTCCCGGTGGAGGGAGGCACGGTGTTGGACCTGACTCCGGGCGTGCGCGATGTTCCCACGTTTTCGCTGGGTGGCCCCGATGGATATGCCATCGCGCCGGATTCGAAAGAGGTCGCCTTTGTGATGAATCCGGAAACGGATCAGGCGACGACAACGAACTCTGAGATATACGTGGTCGCGCCGGGTGTTGGCGATGCACGGAAGATTACTGCGAACCCGGGCGCGGATGTGTCGCCGCTGTACTCGCCGGATGGCAAGTATCTGGCGTGGCGCGCGCAGATGAAGGCCGGTTATGAGGCCGACCGGTGGCGGTTGATGGTGATGGAGCGCACTTCGGGAAAAACCAGCGTGGTGACTGAGACGCTGGATCGCAATGTGGAAAGCATGGCCTGGACGCCGGATTCCAAGCGCCTGTTCTTCACCATCGACGATCGCGGCCGGCAGGCGATCCAGATGATTTCGCCCGCGGGCGGCGCGGCGCGCAGCATCATCACGGGCAAGAGCACGACCGACGATGTGCAGTTCACGCCGGACGGCAAGACGATGGTTTATACCGAGTCAAGCGCGTCGATGCCGCTGGAGATTTTCCGCGTGTCGTCGGCGGGCGGCGCGACGGTGCCTCTGACCAAGCTGAATGACTCGACTCTGGAGTCGTATGACTTGCCGTCGGCCGAGGAGTTCTGGGTGGACGGCGCGGAGAAGACGCGCGTGCACAGCTTCGTTATCAAGCCGCCGAAGTTCGATGCGAAGAAGAAGTATCCGGTGCTGTTTTTGATTCACGGCGGGCCGCAGGGAGCTTGGAAGGAGACTTGGGGCTATCGCTGGAATCCGCAGGTTTTCGCCGCCGCCGGGTTTGTGGTGGTGATGCCGAATCCGCGGGGATCTACCGGGTATGGGCAGAAGTTTACGGACGACATCAATGATGACTGGGGCGGCAAGCCCTTTGACGACATCATGGCCGTGGTTGACTATGTCGCCGCGCAGCCCTATGCCGATGCCGACCGGTTTGCGGCGGCGGGCGGCAGCTATGGCGGGTACATGGTGAACTGGATGCTGGGCCACACGCAGCGGTTTAAGGCGCTGGTGTCGCATGCGGGCGTGTTCGATCTGCGCAGCATGGCCGGCGAGACGGAGGAGTTGTGGTTCCCGTTGTGGGAGTTCAAGGGGCTGCCGTGGGACAATCCGGATTCGTATATGCGCTGGTCGCCGAGTTACTACGTGAAGGAGTTCCGCACGCCGACTTTGGTGATCCATGGCGAACTGGATTACCGCGTGCCGGTGGGGCAAGGTATGCAGCTGTTTACGGGATTGCAGATGCAGAAGGTGCCGTCGAAGCTGATGCTGTTTCCGGATGAGGGGCATTGGGTGGGGAAGCCGAAGAATAGCGAGCTTTGGTACGGGTCGTTTATTGAGTGGATTACGGAGTGGACGAAGAAGGGGGCGGGGAAGTAGGGGGGCTTTAATTCGCCCAGGGATCTTCCGTCGAAGCCGACTTCAATATTCCTTAGTCTTTTTGCCTCTCGATGTTTAGTTCAGACCTGGCAAATGGAGGCTGGGTTAGCAGCTCATACAGCGACTTTCTCGATGAAGGCTCCTGGGCCGAACACTCCGGCCTGTATTTTTCGCGCTGGGCGTAGATTCCCTGCACGATCAAGTGGTCAATCGAATTGAATCGGCCGCTCTGGAGCTCTTCGTTCACCAGGCGTTCCGTCTCCGGCTTGAGTTGCACCTTCATACTATGCACAAATGTTCATGATGGTTCGTTCTACGCCAGGCTTCCGGCAGTGGCGATCAGCGTGGGAAGGATGGGGGAGGATGGCAGGGGGAAGAGTTGAGCAGCCGTCATGGTTTCTGAGCCTTGTTTTGGGCAAGGAGATCGTCGAGCAGTTCCTGCCGATAATGGAAATTTGTTGCTTTGAGGCGCTTCAGGGCAGAAGGAAAATCGAGAATCCCCTGTTGTGAGGCTCGTATCAGTAAGCCCAGCGTCCCGGTGACTTCAAATCCTTTTTGTACGGCGATGGTCACGCCCTTGCGGTCGTCAATCAGAATGAGATTGGCTTGCAACGATAGGCCGAGCGCCAAGGCGGCGTGATGCTCGCCCAAAGCCGTACGAGAGCGGGAGCGGCTGGATGTAGCAGCTCGTCATGGACTGTCGTGGGGATCGATATTGATTTAAAGAGCTTGGGCAGAATGTCAATGTGGCCGATGGCAAGCAGGTAGCGCAACGGACCTGTATCTGCGACTACGACGCGCATCAAAAGCCCAGGCGTTCCAGTGTCGCGACCTGATGGTTGATTTCTTCCACCGTGAAGTCGTCATAGACATTGTGGGCCTTAAGGAAACCGTCAATCTCGTAGCTGGTTTCAAAGCCGAACAAGCGTCGCAGGTCTGGCTTGTGGATTTTGCCTTGCCGGTATTCCTCGGCGGCTAGAGCCTCCAGCGCGTGGCGCGAGAGATCAACCGCCGCGCCGCTGGTCATGCGGGTGGCGATGTCGTCGGGGATGTGAAAGCTGACTTCCATAAGACCACCCTACAGCCGTCTGTTTCACGAGTCAAGCTTTTGGCGCATCCTAACGTTCGACGTATCTCGTTCAGGAAAGCCAAGGTGCGCCATAAATTCGCGACAGATCAGCAAGATGGTGACCAGACGTTTTGATATAATTCCGCGCAGCATGTTAGGTTTTCTGATAAATAGGAGCCAGTCTGTCAAGAGCCAGCTAGTTTCTGGAGGAGATCATCGTAAGTTGATTGCTGTGTGCCGGCCTCTCACGCTCTTAGCAGCCTTGGTTCTAACAGCCGTCGCCCCTTGGTCCATCGCGCAAACAAACGCCTTGAAGATGTCTGAATCCGCCCGTGCCTATCTAGCCGGCGTTCTCGACATCATGGAGAAGAACGCGCTTAACCGCGATTCCATTGATTGGAACCGAGTCCGCACCGACACGTTTGCTAAGGCCGGCAACGCCCGGACCACGGCAGATACCTACGTTGCCATTGCACACGCCCTTGGCGAGTTGAAAGAGCATCACAGTTTCCTCATGCTTCCCGACTCTCTCGACAAAGACCAGAAGATGTGGATCCAGGTTCAGATGCGTGATGAGCTGATCAAAACGCGGGGTGCCATCACCAGCGGCCCCCGTGGAAGATCGCCGTTTGCCTCGCGTGAGATGACCGGACATGTGCACCAACGAAATGGAAAAATCTTTGCGCATGTTGTAGTGCCGCACTGTGCCGGCGAGTATACGGAGTGGGAGAAAGACAAGCCGTATTTCGAGGAATTCGCGGACAAGCTTCACGGCATTGTGGCGGATCTGCTTGCACAGAAACCCGATGGATGGCTGGTCGATCTGCGTGGTAATGACGGCGGGAATATGTGGCCCATGCTGGCCGGACTCGGCCCCTTGCTCGGTGAAGGCGACCTCGGATCTTTCCAAGTACCCCATGGTGGCTCAGGCACCTGGTTCCTCAAAGATGGGAGGATCTACTCGCGGGGAAGCAATGGGGAAGCCGTCATGTCGCGAATTCCGGCCTCGCGCGTTACTAGTGCCGATCTACCTTGGGTGGCTGTACTGTTCGATCGCGGAACCTCGAGTTCGGGAGAGGCGGTGGCGATCTCGTTCGCCGGTCGGCAACGGGCACGCTCGTTTGGGGAGCAAAGCGCGGGCTTCTCCACGTCAAATAGCAGAATTCCAATGTCGGATGGGGCTGCGCTGTTTTTGTGCACTTCCGTAGAGGCAGACCGGACGGGTCGCCGGTATCCCGTTGGGCTCGATCCTGACACCGTTCTTCCCGCTCCCGATTCACGTCCGGCTGAGGATGCCGACGCTGTGATTCTGGCGGCGCAGGACTGGATCCTGTTGCAGGTCACCCGATAGCCGTGCTCGTGAGTTGAGCGATCTTCCCGCTCCGAGGTAGAGACAGATTCGATCGAGAGAGAAGGTTGTAGCGCCGCTCGTCCAGTGAATCCACACACCAGAGATTGGCCATTTATTTGCGCTGTACGTTCATAGGGGGCGAAGTAGATTCCACTGAATCCGTGAGGTGCGGGCGAGAAGCCTCTATCGATGTTGTGACATTACCACGCGCAGAACATGGTTAATCCGGGTCGAATATCCAGGGCCGAACTGTTTGATCCATTCAAACACGTCGGCATCTAAACGCACGGCCACTAATCTCTTTGGGGCGCGTTTGAACTCTGCGAGTTGCGCCTCTGTTAGCGCGGGGATGTCAGAATAATCAATATTGGCATCGTCGCCGCTTGCCTGGCTTTTCGCAATTTTTTCGAGCACCGTCTTCTGGCGTTTATTCAGCGGTTTGCTCCAGATAGATTCGGCGCTCATGCGGATTGGCTTCGCGGGCTGAGATGGTGCGGATTCTTTCTTCGCCATTTGGACTCTCCTCTATGTATACATGAACTACCAGCAATAGAGTATTGCTGATGCCGCCGAAAGCATGCCAGCGCTGCTCCCCATCGGTCGCGCGATCCTTGCGAATGATGAGATTGGGGTCAGCGAAGACCCGCGATGCCGTCTCAAAATCTACGCCTGAGTGCTTCTTCTGGTTTGACCGGTTCTTTTCCGCATCCCATTCAAAGAACATCGCGTTATACATAACGTATAACACGAATTCGGCGTGGAGTCTTGGGAAAGTGTGATAATCTAGCCTTCACCTATGAAAAATGTAACCTTGATTACCTCTTTGGCTGCGGTCGTATGCAGCTCCACACTGATAGCGCAACAGCAGAAGCAGGCGCCGCCGCCGATGTCGTTTTTTGTCACCAGCGTGGGCGTTGGGGATGGCGCGAATCTTGGCGGGTTGGCTGGCGCAGATGCGCATTGCCAGAAGCTGGCTGCAGCCGTTGGGGCGGGCGACCGGACGTGGCATGCCTATCTTTCCACTTCCGCCAGCGATGGCAAGCCGGCAGTGAATGCGCGTGACCGCATTGGAGCGGGTCCGTGGTTCAATGCCAAGGTCGGAAAAGTTGCGCAAGGTTTGGCCGATCTGCATGGCGATACGTTGGAACTGGCGCGCCTGGGCAACACTCTGACCCGCGTGACTGCTTTGACCGAAAAGGGCGAGCCGGTGAAGGGTGTGGGCGATAATCCCAATCAGCATGACATGCTGACCGGATCGCAGGCCGATGGGAAAGCGTTTACCGACAGCGCCGATCATACCTGCAAGAACTGGACCTCAAACGGCGACGGCGTGGCGCAGTTGGGACACCATGATCGCACGGGTGGGCCCAATACTTCGTGGAATTCCGTGCACCCTTCGCGCGGCTGCAGCCAGGCCAATTTGGTGGCGACGGGTGGAGCAGGATTGTTCTATTGCTTTGCTCCGGCGGGCAAATAACTTTAAATTAAAGTTAGTCAGGGCAGCCAAATTGCCTGTCCCACCCTTGAAAAAACAGCGGTGTCTCCATCAGAGGTTGTTAGCGGAGTTTGACCAGCATCCCCTCGTTTTCGTAGATTAGCGCGTCATCCATCAGCAGGATATGGCTGGTGCGCCAGGTGGCGACCGATTCGAAGCGATTGGCGCGATTAGAGCGGTGTCGCCACAAGATCCTTTGGGTCTTGGTATCCAGGGCGTAAATAGGCCAATGGACATCGGTTTCATTGTCTGCCACATAGTACAGGATGCCTCCCGCGGCCACCATCCGGTTTGTCGCGGGACTGTCGTAGAATTTTCCGGGCAGATCAAAGACCCGGTTTCCGGTGCGCAGGTCCCAGCCACTGAGGCCGTGGCCGGACTGCGTGTAGATGACACCTCCGGTTATCAATGGCTCCGATAGTCTTTCGTGGCGCTGGTTGCCGTCGACAGTCCGAACGGTCTCCTTGCGCCAGCGCAACGCCCCGGTCTTGGCATCGAGGGCAAACAGTACCGACTCGGAACCAAACACCAGGCTGCCTCCGGACACAGCCGGCGCGGTGATGCATTCTCCGTCATCGTTATAGGTCTCGGGCTTGGCCTTGTACTTCCAAAGCACCTGGCCCGTGGCTGCGTCGAGGGCCCAAACGAAACGGCCCTGGCTGCGGGCAGACGGGACGTGTCCACCGCCGAAGTACAGAACGCCTTCCGCCAGTGCCATGGCAGTGGGGCAGTGGCCTTTTTCCGGGCTGTATGGCGTTTCCCAAACCGGCTTGCCCGTAGCCGCCTCGAAGGCTTTCACTTTGCCACTTTCATTGATGACGTAGACGCGGCCACCGCTGACGATGGGAGGTGCATCGTGAACTCCCAACTGCTCCTCAGAAACGGACCAACGCGCTTTGCCGGTTGTGAGCGCCAGGCTGGTCAGCCGGAATTTGGCGCCGTCGCCTCTGGTGATCACGTAGGCGAAATCGCCATCGATCGCAGGCGCGCTGCGCATCGCCTGTCCGCGCGTGCCCCACAGCAGCTTGCCGCTGGTGGCATCGTAGGCGAAGATTCCGCCGTCGCCCGTGATGTTGCCGGTTACGATGACACCTTTGGAAAAGGCCATCGCTCCGAAATCGCGAAAGCCGGAACGGGCCTCCCAGGCGATGGCGGTGGGTTGGCGCAGCGGACGGACTGCGTATTCGCCGGTGCCTTCATTGTTTCCGCGGGAATTCAGTTGCGCCAAAGCCACGGAGGCGTGGCTGAGCAGAAGGCAGAGGGCGATGCGAAAGTGAGAGGGCATTGGTTTCATCCCTATCTTACGTGAACCGGGGGCTTACGCGAACCGGAGGCACGGTGATTTTGGGCGGATCGGCAGGGACTCCGGCCGCGCGCCATGTTAACCTAGGTAGAAGTGTCTTCGCCGTTAAATTTTCACCTGGAACACTACGATGGGCCGTTGGACCTGCTGCTGGACCTGATCCGGAAGCAGCAGATCAACATCTACGACATCCCCATCGCAAAGATCACCGGCCAGTATCTCGAATACATGGCGCAGGCCGTTGCCATGGACTTCGAGCTGAGCGCGGAGTTCGTCTTCATGTCCGCGACCTTGATCCACATCAAGTCGAAGCTGTTGCTGCCGCGCGATCCGGAACTGGAAAAGATTGACCCCGAGGAAGATCCGCGCAAAGAGTTGGTAGATCGGCTGTTGGAGCACGAGCGGTTCAAAAATGCCGCCGAGATGCTGCAGCAGAAGCGGCTGGTGGAAGAGGCGATCTGGTCGAATCCGTCGATTCAGCAGTTTGTGAACGAGGATGACGAGCCGGGTCTGGCGGTGACGCTGTTTGACCTGGTGAAGACGCTCGAAAAGGTGCTGGAGCGGGCGAAATCGAGGCCGTCGTACGAGGTGACGCGCGAGGACGTCAGCGTGCCTGACATGATCAACTACCTGCGCAACATGCTGAAGGATTCGCGGCGCAGCGAAGTGATCTCGGCGACATCGTTGTTTGAGCGCCAGAAGAGCCGGCGGGCGATGATTTGCCTGTTTCTGGCCATTCTGGAGATGGTGAAATTACAGGCCGTGAGCCTGGTGCAGGCCGACGCGTTTGGCGATATCGCTTTGAAGCGCGCATCACAGTTCGATCAGATGCCGGAAGATCAGCAGACTCTGGCAAACCTGGAAGAGGAATACAGTTAACTCGAATGGAACCGATGGAAGAACATACCCTACCTCGTGATGAGGCGGTAGTAGAAGAAACCGCGCCTGCGGAGGCGGTCGAAGTGCAGCCCGCGCCTGAGGCGGAGGCTGAAGCTGTGATTCACGAAGCAGCTGCGGAGCATGCCGCCGGGACGGATGACGCGCCCGCCGCGGAGCCGGAAGCGGCCCCCGCTGAAGACGCTGCCCCCACGGCCGAAGAACAGCCAGCTGAACAGCAATCGTTTCCTGAGCCCGAGCCCGTAGAAGGGGAACCGGCGCCTGCGCACGAAATGCCGGACACGGAACTGAAAGCGATCCTGGAAGGTGTGGTTTACGTGGCCGACGAGCCGCTTTCGCCCCAGCAGATCGCCGCAGCGCTGGAACTGCCTCAGCCGCGCGTGGAAGCCATGTTGGCGCAGCTGGTGGAAGAGTACGCAAGGCCGGAACGGGGGTTGAGCATCAAGGAAGTGGCCGGCGGCTACAAGATGTCGACCAAGGCCGAGCATCATGAAGCGATCCGGCGCTTCGTCAAAAATCTGAAAGCCCCGTTTAAGTTGTCGCTGGCGGCACTGGAAACGTTGGCCGTCATAGCCTACAAGCAGCCCATCACCGCGCCGGAGATCATGGAGATCCGCGGCGTGCAGGGCGCGGGCGTACTGAAGACCTTGCTTGACCGCAAGCTGATCACAACCGCCGGACGCAAGTCGGTTGTGGGTAAGCCGATTCTGTATAAAACCACGAAGGACTTCCTGGTGCAGTTCGGCTTAAAAGATCTGGCTGAACTGCCCACGCTGAAGGAGTTCGAAGAGCTGCGCAGATTGGCATTGTCCGATTCCGACATGCCCAGCGGCGATTCGGGCGAGTCCCCCGTCACCAGTGATCCGCTGCCGGCGTCGGCGGTGATCGTCGAGGGCGTGGTTGCGGTGGAGGATATCGCGGCGGAAACTGCACCGTCTGAGCGGGCTGCAACAGAGGCTCCGGAAGCACCGGCAGCCGTCGAAGCGCCCGCCCAGGCACAGGCCGAAGAAGAAGCAAAGCAGGAATAAATGGCCGACGAACGGTTGCAAAAAATTCTCTCGCGCGCAGGCGTGGCGAGCCGCAGAAAAGCGGAAGAGCTGATGGCCGAAGGACGCGTTACCGTCAACGGCAAGATCATCACGGAGCTGGGCACGAAGGCGGATCTCGACACCGATTACATCAAGGTCGACGGGCGCCTGCTGCACAAGCCGAAGAACCTTATCTACCTGGCGATGAACAAGCCGCCGGGGTGCGTGACGACGCTGTCGGATCCGGAAGGGCGCAAGACGATCGTCGATTATCTGCGCGGCGTGCGCGAGCGCGTCTATCCGGTAGGGCGATTGGACTATGCGTCGGAAGGCCTGTTGTTATTGACCAACGACGGCGAGTTCGCCAATCGCGTGACGTCAGCGAAGAGCGAAATCACCAAGGTCTATGTGGCTAAGGTGACGGGCTCGCTGACCGAAGACCAGGAGCGTCAGTTCCGCCGCGGTATCGCCATCGAAGGGCGCAGAACCGCGCCGGCCGGGCTGAAATTGATCCGCGAAGCAGACAACCCGTGGTATGAAGTGAAGCTGATTGAAGGCCGCCAGAATCAGATTCGCATTATGTTTAAGAATCTCGGCAGGCTCGTTGAGAAGCTGCGCAGGGTGAAGATCGGCTTCCTCGAATTGACGGGCATCAAGCCCGGCGAGTTCCGCCATCTGACTCCCAAGGAGGTCGCCCGCTTCAAGAAGATGTTGAAGATGGAGGACGCTCCCGCCGATGACAATTCCTGAGATTCTTTCAACTTACAAAACGATCGCAGTGGTGGGGCTGAGCGCCAACAAGTTCAGGCCCAGTTACGGCGTCTCGGCTTACATGCAGCGCGCCGGGTATCGTATTATTCCGGTGAATCCGGGGCAATCGTCGATCCTCGGCGAGACCTGTTATCCCGACCTGCTGGCCGTGCCTGAAAAGGTGGAGATCGTCAATATTTTCCGCCAGCCGGACGCCGTGCCCGCCGTTGTCGACCAAGCCATCGCCATCGGTGCGAAGGTCATCTGGATGCAGGAAGACGTGGTCCACGAAGAGGCCGCCGCCAAGGCTCGCGCGGCTGGTTTGGATGTGGTGATGGACCGCTGCATTTTGAAAGATCACCGGGCTGCTGGATTGTAATTCCGGTGCGCGCCTGCGCTAGAAATTCTGACCGGAATTCTCATCTCTGACCAAGGCCGGGGACCGCTTCCCATAGCGGTCCCCGGCCCATTGATTACTCTTTGATGATTCCTATTCTCAGCACAACGCAGGCTTCGCCGGCGTCACCGCCGGACTTGTTCTGGTCACCATCGTGAACCATGAATTGGAAGCGATAGGTGTGGCCACCGGCAAGGTTCAGGCTATTCACATCCCAGACCAATTCCGAGCCATATCCCTCGTTGGTTCCGAATCCGGCGGCCGGGATGTCAGGAATCCCATTCCAATAGTTCTTGGCGGGGTCTGCGTCCGGCGTAACGGTAATGGCGGTGGTCGCTTTGGTTGAGTCTACCGTGCGTACAGCGCCCTTCCACGTACCATAAACAGTGGTCGGAGGAACCGGCACGCCGCCCATCTGCCAGTCTCCGGAAACGGCGGTGGGGTCAAGAGTCACGTCGGTGACGAAGAGGGCAGGGAACAAGGGCCGTCCATGATCCTGGAAGCCATATTCCTTATTCCAGGTCGCTAGATCCGTGCCAGCCAGTGAGCCGGCAAGCAATGTCGTTCCCACCAGCGGGTTGACTGCGGTCATGGAACTGTCGTAGGGCGTGATGGGGTAATCGGTCGTAGTGGTCCCGGTCTTTGTCTTCGCCACTACTCTGCGAACTCCCAATGTGAGCGCATGCTCATCCATATACCAGGCTCTGATCTGTCGTAATGTGTTGTTGTACTCGAAGGCCTGCAGCGAATCGCTTTCGCTGAAAGTTACACTGGAAAGCGCAGGAGCTTTCCCGCTTGGATATCCGCACGAATCCTGAGCGGATTGCGGTGGGGGCGGTGGCGGCGCCGCGAACATGGTTGAAATTGCTAAGGTGGCAACTAGCGTAGACGTTCCGATGATCAGTCTTCTCATTGTTTTCTCTCTCCCTTGTTGTTGGGTGTCATCCCGTAGCCTTTATAGGCAAACGGGATACCAAATTCCAAGTGATTGAAAAGAAATACGTGATCCTGAATCGGGCACTTCTTCGGGGATATTCTGTCCACTTCTTCCGGAATATTCTGTCCACTTCTTGGCGAGGGCTTTGCCAGCTACCGCGAGCCGCCGATGCCGCCAAGCAGATCTCGCAACGCGATCAACAAACCCGGGACAAGCGCCACCACAAACAAAGCTGGCTGAATAAACAACACGATGGGAAACAGCATCGTGAGCTTCGGCGTAAACCTTCAACGCCTGAGCAAGACTGGTACCGAAGCGCTCTGACTGGATAATCATCGCGGCCGGCGATTTGATATCCTTCGCTTGCATTTGCTCTGTCGGCACGCTGCCACACCGAATTGAGGTGCGTATTAGGGATTCGGAGATTCGGTCCGCGGCCAGCGGGATTAACGAATCATGCTGTTGTGATTTGCGCCGAGCTTACCGCTCTTTCTTGCCGTTTTGAGTTTCATGCTACCTCCTTTCTGATTCGTCGCGCGGAAGCTCCGCGCGCGAATTCGCGTGGGTTAACGATTCGTACGCATCCGCAGGAGTTCATCAGGACCGGACTACACCTGCAATGGTCAGCGCTAATGGAGCCCCGGGAGTAACGCGGGAACTGCTTTGCTCCATTCCTCAAAGCGCGAGCCGAAATGGTTCCGCAGCAGAGCATCTTCGATATGGACACGAATCTGGATGCCCGCGAAAAACACCACGCAACCGATCGGCCACCAGGGCAGCCTCCCCAATAAGAATACTGACGCCAGGTACATGGCCAACATGGAGGCATAGATGGGGTGACGGATGAGCTTGTACGGACCCGATGTGATCAGTTCGTGGCCTTCGCTGAGCGCGGCTTGTATGCGCCATTGTTTGCCGAGGTGGCGGATGCCGGCTGTGGCGAGGACAATGCCAATCAGTCCCGCCGCGATTCCGCCGCATAACCGCCAAAGAGGGATTGGCTCCAGCCAAATTGTCCGGGCGGGCAGTAGAAGCAAACAGTTACCGAGCACTTGAAGAACGATGCCCCAGCGAGAATTGGGCGCAGCTTGGACAAGTTTGCCTTTCTGTCCGGGGCGGAAGAGAATGAATGGCAGCATCCACAACAGCGACAGTCCAATGAAGTAGTAGACCGGAATCAGCATTTGTCGACTCCTAACTAACGGAACAATATACGGTTGCGTGTGACTTGGCCGAATGCGCTGGGCAGGAGGCTTGCCAAGGCGGTAAGTAGGCGTGGGATTCTTGAATTCTTGTACATTGAGTGTTTCCTCATATCTGTTGGTTTTGGCTTTGTCTCAGTTCTAACTGCGAGAATGCGAAGCGTTTTTAGACGCTGGCCGCGGAGATATTTAACGAGCGGCGAATGGCAAGACTTTCCCATGCCCCCCTCATCGAAACAGACCAATACGAAGAGTGCGGAAAAGTATGGCGAGCGCCAATCCGAACCACATGCCGCAGCCTACCAAACTCATCACGTCGGCGCCGTGTAAGAGTTTGGTTCGCGGATTGCGCATCAGATACCAGAGGCTCAGCATGACGACGGCCCAAGCCAGCGCGAAAACAGGCCCCCTGAATTTCCGGGCTCGATCAATCCAATCATGCCGGCGAACCGGTTCGTCTGACATTGTATTTTCTCCGATCATTCTTGCGTTCAGTTCTTACTGCGAGAATTCGAAGCGTTTTTAGACTCTGGGCGGAGAAATATTTGAACCTACCCGCACGAGGGTTCGGGGGCGGTATAGAGAGGAGGGAATGTTACTTAAATGCGCCCTTGCGAAGAACACGGAGGAGGAGGGCGGATGCCACACCGAAACACCCGCCGACGCCTATCAAACTCATCACGTCGGCGCCGTGTAAGGCTTTGGTTCGCGGATTGCGGACCAGATACCAGAGGCTCATCATGGTGAAGGCCCAAGCCACCCCGAAAATAGGCACCCTGAATTTCCAGATGCGATAAAGCCAATCGCGCCGGCGAACCGAGATCGATCGCGACTCCAGGAACGCTTGCAGGTCCGCGGCGAACTCGTCCACAGTCCGGTACCGCTCTTCAGGCTCTTTCCGGAGGGCTTTACCGAGGATCGCTTCGAGATCGCGGCCCACGCCGGACACAAGCTTCGAGGGCCGTACCGGTTCGCGCGTCTGAATGTCTGAGAGTAGCCGGTCTGGCGTGGAATCGGGGAACTCATGCGGACTCCTGCCCGTCAGGATTTTGTACAGGACGGCCCCCAGGGAGTAAACGTCAGTGGCCGTCGTTGGCGGCCTGCCAGTAAATTGTTCGGGGCTGGAATAATCCGGCGTCAGCATCCTATGCACCGTTTGTGTTCGATCCGTCGCCTCTTCCAGAATCTTCGCGATCCCGAAATCGAGAAGCTTGGGCCGCCCGGCCGAGTCTACCATGATGTTGCCCGGCTTCAAGTCGCGATGGATGATCAGATTGCGGTGCGCATAGGCAACTGCCTCGCAGATCTGAATCATCAGCTTGAGCTTGTCGCGCAACTTTAATCGGGAAGCATATTCGTCGACGCGCTCCCCTTCCACGTATTCCATCACGAGGTACGGCTCGCCGTTGCTGCGGTGTCCGGCGTCCAGCAGGCGGGCGATGTTGGGGTGGTTGATCGACGCCAAAATCTGGCGCTCGCGGAGGAAGCGCTGCAGGCGAAAGGAGTCGTCTCCCGGGTATCTCAGCATCTTGATGGCGGCTCGCTGGGTGACTTCCCCATCGGCGCGCTCCGCAAGGTAGACCGCACCCATACCGCCGCGGCCCAGAACTCGAATCATGCGGTAGGCGCCACAGAGCGAACCCTGTTCAGCCCGCTCGAGGTTTTGAGAAGCCGAGTTGAGCAGCCCCTGGGCCAGGAAACCGGTAGCTCCGGCGTCGAACCGAAGCAGCGATTCCACATCGCGGCGGATCGCGGGAGGGACGCTGTTCTCTTCGAAGTACCGCGCGCGGGCCTCGGGAGTGAGGTCGGAGACAGCATGAAAAATCAACTCGGTTTCAGGAGTCACTTTCCATGACCTCGCCCTCGCGCCACTGGTCCTGGCCGAGTTCCCGATGGAGCCATGCGTGGGCGATCCGGAGATCGCGGCGCGCCATGTGGGCTGTGATCCCCAGCGCATCGGCCGATTCCTCGGCTGTCATACCGCCGAAGTAGCGCATCTCGATCAGTTCGACCTTGCGCGGGTCTGTTGCGGCTAACCTGTGAAGCGCCTCGTCCAGATCCAGCAGCAGAGCGCTCCGCGGAGTACCGGCCAGGTTCAGGAGATCTGTCACTTCGATCTGCACCCCATCGCGCTTGTGCGTGAGGTTGGCGCGTGCGTGGTCCACCAGAATTTGCCGCATGAGGCGCGAAGCAATGGCAAAGAAGTGAGCCCGGTTTTCGTAGCAGGGATGGTGCAGACCCGTCATCTTCACATAGGTCTCATGCACGAGCGCGGTGGTTTCAACGTGCTGACCCAATTCTTTCCTCAGGTGTTTTGCAGCGACTTTCTTGAGCTCGGCATAGACCAGCGGAATCGCCGCATCAAGAGCGTCACGGTCGCCCGTGTGGATCCGTTGAAGAATTTCCGTGAGTTCCACGAGCCTGGGAATTAGTATAGTAGATGTGAAGACGAATAGCGAGGGCCTGGAGAGGACACTTCCACCATGTCTCGCGTTTTGCGCCGCCTAAGCTGTTCGGCGTTGGAGGCTAAGGGCAGTCTCCTTTCCACTGCCAAACGGCCAAGACCACCCAGCCGCAGGAGGTTTCTCTTGACACTGGAGTCGTACCCATAAAAGTAACCCAGCGACTAGAAAGCCAGTTGAGATCTTAAGTTAGCGCTTATGGAACAGGGGTTCCGCGCCGGGTTGGATTCCGTTACCGGCTTCCGCCGATGCCGCCACGCAGATCGCGCAACGCGCTCAACAAGCCCGGGACAAGCGCCACCACAAACAACGCCGGCAGAATAAACAGCACGATGGGGAACAGCATCTTGATACCGGCTTTCGCCACCATCGCTTCCGCACGCAGTTTGCGGCGCATACGCAGTGCTTCGGCGTATACCTTCAACGCCTGAGCAAGACTGGTACCGAAGCGCTCTGACTGGATAATCATCGCGGCCAGCGATTTGATATCCTCAATGCCTGTGCGGCGCACCAGTTGCTGGAACGCTTTGCTGCGCTCCTGGCCAGCCTTAACCTGCATAACCACGGTGTAGAATTCCGAGGCCAGTTCCGGGTAAATGAACTGCATCTCTTCGCTCACGCGGGTCATGGCCTGATCCAGTGCCAAGCCGGTGCCGAGCACGATACCAAGCAAATCAACTGTATCGGGCAGGGCTTCCTGCAGCTTCGCGCGATACCGCGACACCAGCTTATGCAGCACCTGCTGCGGAATCAGGTAGCCGAGCAAGCCAGCCGCCGCCACACCGCCCAGTTTATTGCTGATCGGGTTGTCCTTTTGCAGCCACAGCATGAGCAGCATCAATACCAGGAAGAACAGGATATTGAAGATGACGTAAAGCGCCACCGCTTCCTTGCGCCGGATGCCGGCCTGGTTCAGCTCTTTTTCGATGTCCTTGAGCCAGTCCTCCATGCCCATGTTGCTGACGATGTACAGCACCCTGTTAAGGAATCCGCCATCGGCACTGCGACGGGTCCGCCCGCGCGATGTTACGCCCATAGTGTTGGTCTGCAGTTGGTCAATGCGATCGCCAAGAGGATCTTCCTGCGGCTCAATCAGTTTGAGGGCCGAATAGATCAGCGCGGCAACCGTGGCAAACACGGCGATGAAAAATAGAATCGGTGTGATAGCTGACATTTTTCAGACCTTCAAGTTGGAAAGTATTCGGATGACAATGATGCCTACCGCTTCCGAGATAATTGCGTAAGCCAGGAACATACTGCCGGTATCATCGGTCCACAGAATGGAGATCATGGCCGGCTTCAGAATCC
Source organism: uncultured Acidobacteriia bacterium (assembly GCA_903881085.1). Lineage (GTDB taxonomy): Bacteria > Acidobacteriota > Terriglobia > Bryobacterales > Bryobacteraceae > CAIRSA01. The sequence goes on along the minus strand of CAIRSA010000127.1, from coordinate 40,037 downwards.
ACATACCCACGCCCATAACTACCGGCAGTGAGCAGATCAAACCCGCTGACATACGCTGCGACGCTGTGGCCGCCTTCATTTTGTGAATGAGGTTCATGCGTTCGCGAACCAGCGTGGAAAGGCTCTCCAAAACGGAAACCATGTTGGCGCCGGTTTGCCGCTGCAAAATCAAGCTGATGATGAAGAACTTCAAATCGACGATGGGCATGCGCCGGCCCAGGCCGTGCAGCGCTGCTTCGATGGGCGAACCAAGCGAAAGCTCTTCCACGACCTTCTTGAACTCCATCTTCACGGGGTCTGAGGTTTCCGATGCGATTGTTTCCAGGCCACTGTGAATGTTGTGACCGGCCTTCATCGTTCTGTTGAACAGATCGATTGTGTCAGGCAGGAACTCTTGAAACTTATCAATGCGCCTGCTGCGCACACGGGAAATATAGAATGTGGGTATACCCGCAAAGATCAAGGCCACGAAGGCCTTCAAAATGAACATCGGGATGGCGAAGAAACTCAATATCGCGTACACCACCACAAAGATAATCACGGAAAGCGTAAACACGTCGCCTGCTCGATGCTTCAGATTCGCCTGATCAATAAACTCCTGCAAGCGCCGCAGCAGACCTACCCATTGAAAGAAGTCGGTAATGAAGGCGAACGTTCCCTGTTCTTCCCGCCGGATCAAGTCGCCGCGCGCGCTGGCCCGTGGATTGTTGCGCACACGGATTTCCCGCATGCGTGAGGTGACCTTGTCGACCTCAAACTGGCGCGGCACGGCCCAGGCGTAGTAGCCGGCGGCGAGAAAGGCCCCGGTGAAGATGAGAAAGGCGATAAAGAGAAAGCCAAATGGTAAGTTGTGCATCAGGGTTAATCCTTCACTTCCTGCAACTCCGTGAAGACAGAATCCGGAAGGTGGACTCCGTAGGCCTTCAGGCGCTCGTTACATTCCGGACGGTAACCGGTAGCGCGGAACTTTCCGATCACTTTGCCGCTCTTGCCCAGGCCTTCGCGGTCGAAGACGAAGATGTCTTCCATGTGAACGGTTTCGCCGTCGGTACCGGTCACTTCGCTAATACTTACCAGTTTACGCGTACCGTCAGCGAGGCGGGCGCAGTGGATCACGATGTTGACGGCGCTGGCTAGCATCTGGCGGATGACTTTATCGGGGATGGCGGAGCTGGCCATCATGACCATTGTCTCCAGGCGCGAAAACGCATCGCGGGCGGAGTTGGCGTGGGTTGTTGTCATGGAGCCATCGTGGCCCGTGTTCATGGCCTGCATCATGTCGAGCGCTTCCGGTCCGCGGCACTCACCAATCACGATGCGGTCAGGACGCATACGCAGGGCGTTAATAACCAGGTCGCGCTGGGTGATGGCGCCGGCGCCTTCAATGTTGATGGGGCGCGTTTCCAGTCGCACAATGTGCGCCTGCTGCATCTGCAATTCGGCCGTGTCTTCAATGGTGACGACGCGTTCTTCTTCGGGAATGAAGCGCGAAAGCGTGTTGAGCACCGTGGTCTTGCCGGAGCCGGAACCGCCGGAGATAACGACGTTGAGACGTGCTTCCACGCAACCGCTAATAAAATCGAGCATGCCGGTGGTGAGTGTTTCGTTGCGTTGCAGATCTTCCGTCGTGAGCAGCTTCTTGCCGAAGCGGCGAATCGACATAACCGGGCCGATGAGCGAAATGGGCGGAATGACGGCGCAAACACGCGAGCCATCGGGCAGGCGTGCGTCTACAATGGGCGACGAATCGTCAATACGGCGGCCGATGTTCGAAACGATGCGATCGATGATGACGCGGACGTGGTTCTGGTCCTTGAACCGAACGTTGGTTTCCACCACGCGGCCCGCCCGTTCCACGTAGATGGAATCGAAGCCGTTCACCATGATGTCGCTGATGCTTGCATCTTTTAGCAGCGCTTCCAGCGGGCCGAGGCCGAACACTTCATCGAGAACTTCTTCGATGAGCCGCTCGCGCTCGGGCGCGGTCATCGGGATGTTTTCTTCTTTGATGATGCGTTCGAAAACAACGCCGATGGTTTCGCGCACGCCCTCTTTTTTCAGGCTGCGCAGTTGATCGGGCGTGAGGGAGTTGACCAGCTTCGCGTGAAGCTGGGTCTTGATCCCGAACCAGCGATCTGCGCCCGAAGAACTGGGCCGGATTGGAGTACGGCTTGACATGAATTAAATTCCCAGCGCCGCTTTTACCTTGCCGGAGCCGTTCTTTGCACCATCGTCGCCTGCGGCCTTCTTGACGCCGGTCGCTTTGTCGGTAAAGTTGCGAATCACCTTGTCCATTTCGGCAAAGGTCTGCCGCTCGCTAACCAGCGGGCGCGACCGGTTAATGCTGGCCAGCACCGCAGTAGATTCGGGGATTCCGTAGAACACCGGTTGATTGAGCGTCTGCTGGATCTGTTCCAGGGAGGCATACAGCGGACTCGGCTTCTTGGTGTACTTGTTGACCACCACTTTGATCTGATCCTGGTTGAAGCCCATGCGCATCAGGTAGCTGATGTAGCGTTGGGCATTGCGTACTGCCGGAAACTCCTGCGTGACGACAACGAAGATGGAACTGGAAACCTGCAACGCGCCGAGGATCAGATCGTCATTCACCAGGCGGCCTGCATCGATGACAATGGACTCGTATTTTTCCACCAGGAACGTGGCGAATTCGCGGAACAGGGGCTCGGTAAAGTAGGCCGGCGGCACTTCCAGCGAGTCCGGCGGGCCGACCAGGTAAAAGCCCAGCGGATCACGCGTGACGAAGCCCTCGAACAGGGCCTGATCCATGCGCGTAATGTTTTCGCCTACTTCCACCAGCGTATACTGCGGCTGCGCGCCGAGCTGCATTGCCACATCGTTGCCCACCCAGTCCAGGTCGATCAGCACCGTGTTTGATTTTCGCTGCGAAAGCACGCTGGCGAAATTGACTGCCAAGGATGTTGTACCCACGCCGCCCTTGGTGCCGATGAACGTATAGACCTTGCCGAGTCGGCTTTCCGATGCCGTGTGGCGGCGCGGCACGTGTTCCAGGCGCGTAATGGCTTCGCGAAAGTCCTGGCGGCGAAGCGGCAGAACGAAGAAGTCGTTAGCGCCGGCGCGCACGGCGGAGATGACCGATTCGCCATCGGTGGTGTAGTCGGCGACCATGGTGTAGAGGTCGGGCGCGGCCTGCTTCACTTTTTCAAGAGCCTTGCGGCCAGACTCCATGTCGCCCGAGATGTCCAGGATGAGAGCGGCATCGGGGTGGCGCTCGAGATCCTGAAGCACGCGGATGTACAGGTTCGTCGAGATATCGGGATACTCGGCGATGACACGCGCGTTGGGGATATTCAGCAGGTTCTCACGGATCGCCTCGCGAAACGCCTCATCGGAGGAAGCCACCAAAAGTGTAATAGACATGATTCCAATCTCTCCCTAAGGCAGGCACGTACCCTGTTCGGGGTCGCAGCCTGCGCTCTCCATCGGTACTGTTGTCGAAAAGTCCGGAATGGAAACCGCCGGTATTCCGAGATAACTTAAAAATGTTTTGAACTGGTACGTTGCCACATGAACGGTGACCAGGTCAGGGATGCAGCCGACGGTGCAGTCGCCGGCGTCACAAGTAAAGTCAGTTATCGCTCCGCTGGCTGCATCGCGTGCGTAATAGTTGATGGTCAGGTCGGCCTGGCCGGTAGAAAACTGATCCTGGTCGAGGTTGCCGGGCACGTGGGTGCGCATGTAGTCCGTCACGTTGGAGCCGCCGTTGTTCCAGCAGTGCGCGGCGGCATAACTTGCTCCGTCGCGAGTGAATTCCACAATGCTGTTCCACACCCAAAGAAGCTGGCACATGTAGATGAGACCGAAGGTCAGGGGAACCAGCACGCCGGTAAACATCATGACGTTTTCGACTAGAACCTGGCCGCGCTGGCCACGTTTATTCTTGCGGAAGATTGCCATCTAGGTGCCTCCAAACGGCATCCGCACGTGGGGACGCAATAGGAATGGAGTGATGGCCGCCATGAATGGGAGCCTGGGACTGACGGTATAACCGTCCGGCAGATAGACAACAATAAAATCGGGGCTGCGGCCGCCTGCGGATAAATCGCAACCGGTGATGGAGCAGTCGCATACGCCGAGCGCGGAGGTAGTGGGGTCCACCCGTTCCACGCGCACACTGATGTTGGTCGCCGTGAGATTCGGCAGGATCGGCGTTCCCGAACCATCTTCGGTCACTGTAGTCGCGTAGTTCAGGATGTTGGCCAGTTGCGGATCGGCGGGATCGCAGAAATTGATGCCCTGCTGTACACCGGCGTCGCGCGCGATCTGGTTCATCATCTTTTCCAGGGTGAAGAAGGTCCAGCCGATGCGGGCCAGTTCGAGCGTGCCGAATAGAAGCAGCGAGAGGATTGGTATGAACAGGGCCGCTTCCACGAGGGCGGACCCGCGGGTGCTTCGAAGGTAGGACTGATTAGTATTCGCACAGGCGAATCGCCTGCGCCACCCACGGACACGCAGTGTTTTCAAGGGTGGGGCGGGCGATTCGCCTGCCCTAATTTCGGGACTACCTGATTTTGCAGACGGCCACGTGATCGTCATTGGTGCAGGATCACCTTTCCGGGGCCATTTGTCTGCACGCACGAAAGCGTATTATCAGGCCGCGGCGGAACGCTTCCTTTGATGGGCATCACGCTGCCCAGATACAGCACGACGAACCGCGAATAGCGATCGGACGGCGTAATCGTGGTATTGCCCGGATCCGGCTCCAACAGGAACTGGCGGAAGCCAAGCACCGTCATGTTGCCGCCGGCATTCAGCGCGTCGACGATAGGCACCGTAATAATCCGGCGCATGTTGCCAACGTAGGCCGTATAGTCGTCGAGATCGGTCAGATCCGTATCCGCTGCATTGATCGTCGAAATTGTTCCGACTTCGGCGATGTTGGCGCACGCGTCGGGCACATTGGGATCGAAGCGGCCTGCCAGACCGCAGGTGTAGTTCAGAACAAATGGCTGAGGCGTGGGTACGGCGCATGCCTGTGGCGCTGCCGAAGCCCACGGCGCTTCCAGGGCACCGACCTGAATGCAGCCCAGTGGCAGGCCAGCGGTGTTCACCAGGCTGGAATCGTAGGGGTTCACCGGCGGCAGCCCTTGCGTGCCTATCCAGAACAGTTGCGCATCTTCTTCGGGGAAAAGTTGTGCCCCCTGGTTGTAGCGGTCAAGAATCAAGTACGGGACCACCTGCGCAGCTCCGGTCAGACCGGTGGCCACCGGGTTGCCATTGCAGCTAAATGCGAAAGTGTAGCGCGTGCCCGGGACAAAGCCGAAATCGACAGTGTCAGAACCGTCGGTGACCAATGCCCCAATCGCGATCGGGTCGACCGCGCAGCCGGTGCACAACGGGGCGCTAATGCCAGCCACGGCCTGTGCAATTACGTTGACCTTGCGATCCTGAGCCAGCGACAGAAAGCTCCAAAAAATAATGGGCGCTTCACCGGTAATCTGCAGCTTCACGTATTTTGCCGTAGTGGAATCGGCCGTGGAGCCACTGCTGCCCAGCGCATCGGCGGCGGCAGCATAGTATGTCGGATCGACCACCGTGCTCACGTAATTGCCCCCGCTATCGTTGATGTTAAGTCCGGCAAAGTCATACTTGTTGCCATAGCCGGAATCTGTTTCCACGGTCAGCAAAGAGATCGCCGAGGCATTGCCCGTGGCGGCAGAGGTTCCGATCAACTGCTGAGCGGCAGAGATCGCCATGGCGTTGGCAGCGTTTTTCAGTTCGCTACGCACCATGTACAACCGCCCCAGATCGACAGCGAATCCGATGAAGCCTAACAGCACCGGCACAAGAATCACCAGTACCTGAAAGGACACGGATCCGCGCCGGTGGCGGTTGCTGCGAACTCGATTATTTGGGTTCCTGTTGTCCACGCGGTCCAATGAACTCCGGTTGCGGTGCTTCCTTCTTAGGAGCCTTCTTGGCCTTGCCAGCCTTCTCAGGCTTTGTTTCCTGGGCTGCGGCGGCCTTGTCGCGAGCCTTCTGCGCCGCGGCTGCCTTCGCCGCGATTTCCTTACTGTAGGTGGGCAGGAAATTCTCCGGGAACGTGGGCATTTTCGCTTTATCTTCCACGCTCACCGGACGTACGAAGTGAGGGGTGACAACCACCAGCAATTCGTCGTTGGTCTTCGATGTGGAGCGGCTTTTGAACAGATTGCCCAGCACGGGAATGTCGCCCAGGAACTTCACCTTGCTCATGGAGCGGATGACGCGTGAATCGATCAAGCCTGCGATGGCGAAGCTCTCGCCGTCCTTCAAAATAACTTCCGTCTCCGCATGCCGCGATGCGACGGCAGGGATCAAAAAGCCCTGCAGCGTGACGGCATTGGCGTAATCGAGCGAGCTGACTTCCGGCCTGACCTTCAAGTGAATCGCACCGGAAGGCGTAATGTCGGGCGTAAAGTCGAGCTGCACGCCAAACTTCTTGAACTGTACGGTTACGACCGGCGAAGTTGCGCCACCGGTTGAGGTTGCAGTCAGCGTGGGGAACGGGAACGATCCGCCGGCCAGGAAGCTTGCCGTGGTACCTTCCATCGCAATCAGGTTCGGTTCGGCCAGTATCTGCAGCATGTTGTTGCTTTGCAGCGCCTTGATCACCGCGCCGATATTCAGGTCGGGGCGGAACACAAACAGGTTTAACAGATCGGCAAAGTTAACCGTGGTGTTGGAAAACTGCTGGTTCTGGAACTGCAATTGGCTAAAGCGTGGCGATTGGAACTGTTGGGTTGAGGTTTCGCCGATCATGCCCGTGTTTCTGCTGAACATGTTGAAACCAACTTCACTCAATGAGGTGCGGTCGATCGATGCGAATTTTACTTCCAGCATGATCTGCTTCGGGTCGGCCAAGGCGGGCACTTCAATCAGATTGGAGACCTTCTTGGCGTGCGTGCTGGCGAGCGCTTCGGCTCGTTTGGCCTCATCCTTGTTGTGTGCCGTGCCAGTGAGGACAATGGTTTCCGCATTGCCGGTGACCGTGATGTTACCCTCGGCAACGCTTTCCTTAATGGCCTTACGGAGGTTGTCGATTTCCGTGGTGTCAGGCGTAATGCTGACGTTGTAGCGGCGCGGCACCGCGCCCTGTTCCCAAATTACGACCGTCGTCTTGCCGATCGATTTTGCATTGATCATCACTTCGCGCGGCGAAATGACGATTGCGTCGGCAATCTTCGGCTCGGACGCGGCTACGGTCTTGACATCGGCGTCGAACAGGAACAACTCACCGCGGCCCACGATGAGAGACAGTTCGCGTGGCGGAGCGGTTTGCGCGGAAGCGATGGCACACAAGGCCAACCCCGCAAGTGCGAATCGAAATAACTGCGAATGAATTTTCATTGGGATTAAAATGCGCCCCTTCTGCTAATCATGGAAAACCTCTTGTGTGTGCTTGTCGCCGCGGAATACGTCGACTACGGCGCGGGGCGGCGGTGGGGCCGGTTTGGCGGGCGGGGCTACTACTACGGGAGGTTTCGGCTTCGGCGGTTCGTCATCGCCGATCAATTTGGCCCACGCTGCGTTGTCCTTCAGGTTGGGCAGCGGGCCAAGGTTGCGCATCTTGCCGCCGCGGGCGCGAGCGAGGCGGGCATACATGAGTGGGTCGAGCGCTTCGCCGCTGACTGTGGCGTTTTCATCGTTCGAAACGGTCTTGTCGAGCGGGTTGCGTAGCGCGAGGCTGATCTTACCCTGGTTTTTCGCCAGTTCCAGCTTGCGCGACTGCTCTGGCGTCACCAGCAATGTTGCCGCACGGTTGAGGTTGCTGGACGTGGAGAGGGATGCGGCGGACGATGCACTTTTCGCGTCGGCATTGCCAAGAGACTGCACTTCCGTGAGGCGGCCAATGGAAAGCACCACAACATCTTCGAGGATCGTCGATGTCAGCGCTTCCGTCATGCTGCCCGACCGGGTAAACAACACATCCACGTGGGCGCGCGGCTGAATCAGTCCAGCGACGCCGCTGGCATCGTTAATCTGCACGCTGAGGGCGCGTTTTCCATGATCAATGGTGGAGGCGAGTCCGTCGATTCCAGCCAGGCTGCTCAACTTGTTCGAGGTCAGCGGCTCATTGGCGTTTACCGGGTACAGCAAAACGCGGTCAATGGCCATCTGGTCATCGCCCAACGCCATCTTGGGGAGATCCTTTTCGGGGATCTGGATTTTCTTAATATCGCCTTTCGCCAGTCGAACACCAGCCGGCAGGTCGCGCGTTACGGCCACGACGGGCGCCGTTTTGTCCTTCTTCGGGGCTTGCGTTGTTGAGTAGAGAAACCACGTGAGTAGTGTCGCCGCTAAAAACGCTCCGCCGAAGATCATGAGTATCTTCTGACGATCCATATTGTTATCCCTGGTGGCCGGAACTCCCGAGGCGGAGCTGTACCCGGCACAATTCGACTCTTCGCCTTTTGGCAGTAAGATCTATTAACACAGCATAACGCTATTAGTTACGCCGCAACAACGTTACAGTAGCGTCGCTGTACAACCTTTTCCATCCCTCTTGTTCCAGTGCCGGAACAAGCGAATACGTGTTCGGAAGCAGGGCATGAGTGAAGTGCCACTTTGCGAGGATGCTCTGCCAACCGGGACGGACTTCGACTAGCTTAATATATTCCTTCATGAACGTGCTGCCATAAAAATCGCTGCGTCCGTCGAAGAAAACTTTTCGCTGGCCCCTGAAGCGGTAGATCAGATAGCCGCCAAACTTGTCGGGAGCAAGCAGGCGTGCGTTTTCGGGCAACTTTTCGAGCTCCGCGGCAGCTGCGACGGGGAATTCCGTGGGCGGAAATCCGGTCTTCGCGCGCACGGCCGGGGCATGTAAAATAATGAACGCCAGCGCCAGCGTGCAGGGCACGAGCGCCAGGCCGTGGAACCGCGCATCGTGCGCGCGGACGTTCCTGCTATATCTGAAAAATGTGTCGAGGGCGCGCCGCAGCCACGGCCGCAGTCCCACGGCATTGGTTATCGCGCTGGTGATGGTTGCATTGGCGAAGGGCAGCAGCAGAATCGCCACCAGAGGCAGCCCGCGCGCGGAGCGGATGGCAAGCACGGAAAACATGGCTGCCAGCAGAAACCAATGCGGCCGGCGTTGCTGCAACGCCAGAATGCCTCCTACCGCCGAAATTCCCAACGCGAGCAAAATCTGCGTTGCCCCTTCCACGTGAAAGTTGAAGCTCTGGAATTCGGCGATGCGTTGAATCAGTTCGTGGTCGTTCAAATAGCTGAAAACGTGTGTATGAAGCGCGAGGCCGAAAGGATTGATGAGTGATCCGGCAGCCAGCGACGCAGCTGCCAACGCAAACCACCGCGCCTGATCCAAACCCTGTGCGCGCCAAATCAGCGTACGAGCCAACCACCCCGCGGCATAGACCATCGCGATCACGGGGCCGAGAAAGAAACTGCCGTGGACATTGGCCCATACGGCGCTCAGTGCGGCGAGCTGAATCGCAGCGCGGGCGCGGAGTGGCCCTGACGCGTTCTCAAAACGCAGCAACAACAAAAGCAGAAAGACCCAACTGAAGATGTGCGGCCGTGCCAGCCAGTGCAGGTTCGAGGTGGACAACATCGGCGCCGCAAGCACGCATGCCAGAAAGAAATTGCCGTTCAAACGCCAGTTCAGCTTGAACCACAGCCAGGTGGCAAGGGCGATGCATGATGCGTAAAGAAGAGCTATGCCTGAAAGGGAAAACCGTTGGTGGATGAAGCCCATCAAGACGTCAGCTCCCCATTCCCAGGGGTACCACGGCTCGCCGGCTTTGGTGAAGGAGTATGGATCGGCGTGGGGAATATGGCCGGTGGCAAGAATGGATTCGCCATTGCGAATATGCCATCCGGTATCGGAATCCCGGAACAGTTGCTCCGTGCCTCCATAAAAGAACAGGCAGTAAAACAGAACAACGATGGAAACAAAAAGGGCAACGTCAGGCATCAGCCATCTGGCCCAAGCCGGCGTTGTGCCTGTCTGTGTCGTCTGCAATGCAAGTGAAACCGCTCCCTGGCGGTTGCGGCTCGGTGTGAAGCGGACTACTGCTAACCGAGCCGCGACCGTCAGGGAGCGGTCCAAACGTTAATATTACTGGCCGGCGCCGATGCTGGTCAGGCCCTGGGTAATGCTCGAGTACAAGCTTACAATTGCAGTAGAAAGCTGGTTAACCGTGGTGATGAGGGCCAGGCCGACAGCTGCCACAATCAAGGCGTATTCCACTAGATCCTGTCCCTGTTCCTCTTTCCAAAGTTTTAAGAAAAAGTTCTTCATGTTCGTGTCTCCTGGGTTCATTCCGAAGCCTATTCGCTGGCTCTGGATGATTCTTTCGTTTTCGTATTCTTGAAATCCGGCTCGACGAACGCTTCCCGGAATGCGCCGGTTATCGACCGCCAAACTGAACCACTGCGCCGGTTCGGAAGTACGATGGGCTGCCCGTCCATCTCCGAAACCAGCTTCAAATTACTGAACACCTGGGGAAGGTCCCTGCGGTAGCTCAGTGCAACTTCCAACTCTTTTCGCGCCGCGCGATAGTCACCCTGCTGAATGTAAAACGCGCCCAAATTGTTATGAACAACCGCCGGATCACTCGCGTTTTTTAAGACGCTCACCGCTGCCTCGGGGGTTCCCCGCAGCAACTCCGCCAGATTGTTCCTTGCCGTCTCCGATTTCGGATTCAGCTCCAGGGCCTTGCGGAACGCCTCCGCAGCTTCCGTATTTCTTGCCTGTAGCCTAAGATTGTACCCTAAATCGTTGTGCAAGTAATCCTGCGCCGGTGCTAGTACTATCGCGCTACGCAATTCCGTTTCGGCAGCTTTGAACTCTCCCTGGTCGGTCAACAGAATTCCCAGCATGCCGCGCAGGTTAGCGGTCTTTTCATGGCTCGTCATGAATTTGCGCAACCCGGCAATCGCCGCCTCCGGCTGCTTCAGGCCCCTTAACGAGCGGGCCAGTCGCACTTGCGCATCGGGAGAATTCGGGAAACGTTCCGCGGCCAGACGGTAATGTTCCAGTGCCACGTCGGCAAAACCGCGTTTTTCGTAACTCTCAGCCAGATCGAGCCGCACCTGCATGTTGTCCGGCTCTGCGGCCATTTTTTCACGCAGCCGCTTCGTTGTATAGTCGCCGTCGCCTGCGTCAATCGCATTCAGCACCTGCCGCTCCATCATGAAGGGAAGGGAAGAGCTCTTGGATTGGGGGACATTGGCCGCCGCCAGCGCCTTTGCTTTGCTCGTCTTGGCGCAGGACGCCGTCAACAGTGCCGCGGTCACCGCGATGCTCGCTTTAAGCCTCATACTTCTCCAGTTCGATCAGGTCGTTAACCAGAGAGCCGGACGATTCGATCGTCCCGGCGGGCAGTTCCACAACGGAACTGGCAGTGAGGCAAAATGAGAGGCGGCTTTTCACCATGCGATTGCGAAGCTTCAAAACCTTGAACAGCTTGTCTTCCTTCCGGCGTTTGCCGAGGTAAATTATATCTATCGGGAACTTCATTGCGAATGTATGTACGCCTTCGCACGGGGTGATCCACAGCCCTTCGCCCGCTTCGAGGGAGGTGTGTTTCAGCAAACCTGTTCGCCTGGTTTCACTTGTGTCGGCTATCAAGGCCCGATCTGCCAGAACTACACTGCGGGTACGGTTCCGAATCCTCAATCTCTGTCCCACTCTTAAACCCGCTCTCCGGCGAATTGTTGCGCCTGCAAATGCAACTATTCACCTCGTAAAGGGTTAGACTATCTTATTAGCCATGTCTTTGCAATCCAGACTTTTCAGCCTATTGTTTTCCAGTCTTTTCGGGTTGGCCGTTTTTGGCCAAAATACTGGAGCAACCTTTGGAACCGTGATTTCGCTGGGCGGCACGCCGTCGGACGCGATTTGGGATGAAACGCGGCAACGCATTTATCTGATCAACTCAAATGCGAATCGCGTGGACATCCTGGACACCAAGACCAATACCGTTACAAAGAACATCCGGGTCGGGACATTTCCGCTGGCGGGCGCGCTTTCGATGGATGGCGCTACTTTGTACGTGACCAACGTCTCCAGTGCGTCGCTGAGCGTGATCGATCTTGGCAACGATTCCGTGCTCACTACGGTGAGCCTGCCGGCTAAACCTGAGGGCGTGTCCGTTGGTGTCGATGGCCGCGTGCTGATCACCACACAGGGAACCGGCGCCAACAACGCGCTGAACACACTGCTGGTTTATGACAAGTCGCAGCAGCAGGCGCAGCAGCTTTCAACCGTACAGTTCCCACCGGCGATTTCGACGCCAACCCCACTGCCCGCGGTATTCGTTGGCCGCCCGGCGACCGCATTTCCTGGCCGTCTGCTGCGTACTCCCGATGGCAAGTTTATCATTGGCATGGTTGCCATCAACCAAACCACGAACGGTGCTACAACTACATTGTTTGTTTACGAAGTTGTTTCCGGTGTCGTGCTCATCAACCGGTCGGTAACAGGCCAATCGACAGTGCTTTCGATGTCCCCTGATGGAAGCCGCTTCATGGCCGGCTCCACGTTGTACGATACGGCTACGCTTTCCGTAATCGCCCAGATGACGACCGCCAACCTGCCATTTTTCGTGGGTACCAATAACAATCCGAATTTTAATATTCAGCAGAACTTCGGCGGCAGCTCATTTACGCCGGACTCTTCGACGATCTACAGCGCATTCAATACTGCGGCCAACGGCCAACGATCGACATCGAACGTGCTCTACATAGGTAATTCGACGAATCTCGGGGTAAGCCTGGGGATCAAGCTGCCTGAGTCGATTCTCGGAAAAGTGGTGATCCACTCCTCAGGCAACGACATGTACGGACTGTCTGATTCCGGGTTGGTCTACCTGCCTATATCCACGCTCTACTCCTATCCCATTCTGCAGCCCGAAACGACTCAGGTTTTCATGTCGGTCAACGATTGCAATCGCGGTACGGCCTCCGCGCAGGTGCGCGTCACCAATCTTGGCGCGGGCAAGCTTACCTACGCCGTGCCCATTCAAACCACCGCGATGATTGCCGCCGTCGATACCGGGCTGGTGCCTTCCACCATCACGCTCACCATGGATTCCGGCCGCAGCGGTGTGGTGCGTCAGCCGGGTACCAACCTGTTTACGAACGCAGGCGGCGGTGGCGGCACGGCGATCAACGTCACTCTCTCCTCGCTTGAAGCGATCAACTTCCCCAACGTCGTCCGTGTTTACATGAACTACCGCCAGCAGGATCAGCAGGGGGTTGTCTATCCCATGCCCACCAGCCTCAACAACGGCGAATCTCTGCAGGACATGGTGCTCGATCAAACGCGCAGCAAAATCTACATCAGCAATTCTGGCTATAACCGCATCGAAGTATTCGATATCAAGAAGCAGGGCTTCATCGATCCGATCCAGGTTGGGCAGTTGCCCCATGCGTTGGCCATGACTCCCGATGGCAACACGCTGTATGTTGGCAACTCCGGCGGCGAATCCATCAGCGTGGTGGATCTGGATTCAGCCAAGGTGGTTGGCGGCATTTCGTTCCCGCCCATCCCGCGCGCGGGCAACCAGGCCGCCGTGCGGCCTCTGGCCATGGCGTACGGACTGTCAGGGCTGCAATTCATGATGTCGAACGGTACGTTCTGGCGGGTCATCGGCAACACGGCAACCCCGCGCTTGTCCAACACAATCACGCCCACGGCAGTCACCGGGCCCTATTCGATGACCGCCACTCCGGGCGGCGAATTTGTATTTCTGCTCACCGGGAACGCTAACGCCACCGGTTATCTTTATGACGGTCTGGCCGATACCTATACAGCGACCCATCAGCTCTACAACCAGGCGCCTGTCAGCTACTTCGGTCCAGTTGCTTCCGGACCCTCGGGCAGCTACTTCCTGGCCAACGGCTTGATTTTGAGCCCGTCACTGGCCGTTGTCGGGGGTTCTGAGCGCCCTGGCACAACTCAGTTTGGACCGCCTCCGGCGCCCGGTCAGCCGCCGACCCAGACCATTGTCAGTGCCGGCCAGCGCAACGTGGCCTCGGTCTTTGCTTTGGATGAGAACCTCTTCATGCGCCTGACGACACCGGTGCGCCAGAACCTGACCTCCGTTACCCGCGACGATGCGCGTGCCACCTTGGAAATTGTGGACAACCGCAATGGATCGCAGAGCGTGCTGGGCGTGGCTCCGGAAAACCCGCTGAACAATGTATTCGGTTCCACCCGCATCAATACGCCTTCCCGCCAGATGGTGGTGGATAAATCCGGCAACGTTTATATGCTGTCGGTTTCCGGCTTGAGCGTCATGAAGCCAGCGCTGACCGGTACTCCAAGCGTGCCCGTCGTCAGCAACGGCAGCCGCGGCGTTGTGAACTCCACTGACGGCACTACGAACATCCAGCCTGGTTCGTTCATTACGGTGACAGGCACTAATCTGGCCGATGCCGCCAGTGCCAGCAGCACGCCGCTGCCGACGCTGCTGGGCGGATCGTGCGTGGTCTTTAACGACATGCCGCTGCCGCTGCTGCAGACTTCGCCAACGCAGATCTCGGCGCAGATTCCGGCCGACGTCAGGCCCGGACAGAACGTGGTGCAGATTCGCAGCCTGGCGCGTGCGACGCAGAGCGATGCCCTGATCGTGAACGTGCAAAAGGCCAATTAAAAGCGGCGCTGGAAATTTCTTTAGTTTGGGCGAGAATTTTGAGCTCGAAAAGACACCATACTTGGTGGGGCAGGCGGTTTCGCCTGCCAAAGCCCAATGCCTGAATATCAAAGAAGATTACCTCATTTCCACCCTGAGGGTTCCTCTTTGTTTCTTACGTGGGGTTTGTGGGGATCATGGCCTACTCATTCAAACGAGGTCGATGATACTTATCCAACTCGTGGACACGCTTTCGTTGCCCAGGACCGGCTCCTGGACCTGCGTGCATTTGGACCGCACTGACTGAGTGAGCCTGCCATTGCCAGTTTAGTAGCCAACACCATCATGGAGGGCACAACCGAACGAAAATTCTGTGAGCTTCACGCCTGGGTGGTAATGCCGAATCATGTCCATTTGCTAATCCTTCCATTGGTGCCTGTCCCAGTCATCATGAGATGGGTAAACGGATCGACTGCTAGAAGGGCAAACTGTATTCTTGGCCGCACCGGGCAACCGTTCTGGCAGGACGAATCCTACGATCACTACGTTCGAAGTTATGATCGCAGTGCAAACTCCGGGAGGTCGCCAATTGGACGTATCGCTGCGTACATCGAAGCGAACCCCGTCACGGCTGGTTTTGTTTCATCGCCGGAGTTGTGGCCATGGTCCAGCGCAGGCTGACAGGCGAAACCGCCTGCCCCACCAAGTCCCACGCGATCCTCAGCACCGGCAGAATCTGAATTCTAACTTGTCAAATTACCGCGGACCAAACACCAAAGCCGCGGCCCCAGCCAAACTCGAAGTCACCTTCGGCAACAGCACAGGAACCGTCCGTCTTAGCAACGTCTTCGTTCGCCAACCAAACTCCGCCCGTAACGGCTTCAGCAACTGCGCACCGGCCTCAGCAATCTGTCCACCCAGAATAATCACCTCCGGGTCCAGCAGATGAATCAACCCCGCGATGGCGCCGCCAAGTTTCCGTATCGCTTCCGAGACAACCAACTTTGCCACCATGTCGCCCGCCGCTGCCGCAGCGAAGATCTGCTCACACGTCGCATTCGCTTGCAATGCCGTCGCCACTCCGCGCTTCACGGATGCGTTCGCAGAGGCTTCAATGGCAGGCGCGGAAAAGTAGGTCTCAAGGCAGCCCCGATTCCCGCAGATGCACGGCGGGCCATCCGCGTCCACGGTCAGATGACCAACGTGGCCGGCGATGCCAGTTGCCCCGCGCAGCAGTTTTCCTTCGGCCAGCACGGCGCCGCCAACCCCCGTGCCCAGCGTCAGCATCAGGGCATTTTTGCGACCGCGCGCCGCGCCCCAAAGCAACTCCCCCGCCATGGCGACGCGGGCGTCGTTATCGGCCTGAACGTCGATCGCCGCAGGCAGCATCGAGGCAAGCTTCTGCCCTTCCAAATAGTGGAGCGTTCCAGGCAGGCTTTCTATCAGCGTCGACGCGGGGTTGATGATGCCCTTGCATCCGATTCCGATCCCAGCAATCTCGCCCGACGCGTGCGAAACCTGCTTCAGCCATGCGCGCAGGGCGGGCAGGGACGCGGGCGTCGGCTCCGCAGTCTGCGAAATGACTTCACCCGCGGCGGAGACCAGGCCGCTCTTTACGCGGGTGCCGCCGATGTCAATGGCGAGCGCAGGTTTCATCGGTTAGCTGCGGAACAGGCGGCGTTCGCGGCGCAGAAACGCCGGTGTATCCAGATCGTCCACTGGCTGTGCAGGTGGGGCGGCTGGAGGCGGAGGGGGCGGAGGAGGTTCCGGCTCCGGCGGAACAGCTATCGCTGCCTGCACCGGCTCAGGCTCCGGCTCTGGCACCACGTCGATCACTTCTTCGAAGGCATGCTCCGCGTGTACAGGAGGCGGAGGCGCTTCGTGGTGAGCGGGGCGGAACACCATTTCGTCGGCCATCGAAGGAATGACGATGGACGACGGCCGCGGCCCGGAAATGGCCGCGGTAAATGTCTTGGCGTCGATCGGAATGTCGCGCACTTCCATCTTGCGTGTGATTTCCGGAAGTCCTTCGCGTTCAAAGCCCGTGGCGATCACAGTGATCTTCACTTCGTCGCCCATCGCTTCGTTCAGCACGACTCCGAAGTTGATCTGCACGTCGTCGTAGTCGGCCGCCGCGCGAATCAGCGTGCACGCTTCGTTCACATCGTGGATGCCGAGTTGGCTGGATCCGCTGATGTTGATCAGAATCCCCTTGGAGCCGCGTACGCCGCCCTCTTCCAGCAGGGGACTGCTAATAGCGAGTTTGGCCGCTTCAATTGCCGCATTTTCACCCTTGGCCGAGGCGGTCCCCATCATGGCATAGCCCATGCCCAGCATGATGGAACGGATGTCTGAGAAGTCGCGGTTGATGATGCCTGGCGTGGTGATGATGTCCGAGATGCCCTGCACGGCCTGGCGCAGCACATCGTTGGCGATGGAAAACGCTTGCGACAACCCTGTGCCGCGCGGAACGAGCCCAAGCAAGCGGTCGTTGGGGATGGAGATAACCGTGTCCACCGTGGAAGCCAGATCTGCCAGGCCGCGGTCGGCCTGCTTCATGCGGCGCGGGCCTTCAAAGCTGAAGGGCTTGGTGACCACGGCGACGGTGAGGGCGTTCAATTCCTTGGCCAGCGCCGCCACCACCGGGGCAGCGCCGGTGCCGGTGCCTCCGCCCAAGCCTGTGGTGACGAACACCATGTCCGCGCCTTCCAGCACTTCGATGATTTTTTCGGTGTCGTCCAGGGCGGCCTGGCGGCCCACCGCCGGGTCGGAGCCTGCGCCAAGTCCGTTGGTGATCTTTGATCCGATGGCGAGTTTATTGGGGACCGTGGACGATTGCAGGGCCTGCATATCGGTGTTCATGATGTGGAACTCCACTCCCGTGAGTCCCGCGTCCATCATGCGTTCGACCGCATTGCTGCCGCCGCCTCCAACGCCGATCACTTTGATCTTGGTTCCGGCGAGGATTTCTTCCTCGATTTCGAACTTCAGCGCATCCATCATCGATTCCTTTCCGGGCGATTCAACCAGTCTACGACCGCAGCACGAGGCTCATAAATCCAGGGGCTTTTCGTTTCACATCGCGGCGTTCTTTCAGTCGCGCCGAATACATGGCCAGCCCGGCTACGGTGGTCCATGCGGGATTGTCCAGCGAGTCGGGCCAGTCCAGCATGCCTACGGCGAGACCGTTGCGCGCCTGGCAGTTGAGTACCCGCTCGGCCATATCGCACATTCCCGGCAGCAGCGCCCCGCCGCCGCACAGTACGACGCCTTCCAGCAACGACTGCTCCATGCCCGCCGCTGTCACTTCCTGTTTCACATAGTAGAACAGCTCTTCGGCGCGTGCTTCGAGAATTTCGTTAAGTTGTCTGCGCGTGGTTTCGCGCGCGGGCCGGCCTTCGGCGGATGGGACTTCTATCAACGTGTTGTCGGCAGTCAGGCCGAGGATGGCGCAGCCGTATTCCTGCTTCAACTTTTCCGCATCTTCGTAGGAAGTGGTCAGGCCAATGGCAACGTCTTTCGTGAAGTGATCCGCACTGATGGGATAGCTGGCCGCCTGCACCAGCGCGTCTCCATCGTAAATCACTATGTCGGTGGACTGCATGCCGATGTCGATCAGCACGACTCCGCGATTGCGTTCGTCCGGGAGCACAGCCGCATAAGCCGCGGCCATGGCTTCAAAGACGGTCTCTTCCACGCCCAGATGGGCCTTGTGCACCGCGCCGACCAGGCTCTGATGATCGGCGGCCGATGTGGTGACAACGTGAACGTTTGCTTCCAGGCGCGAGCAGCGAGTGCCCTTGGGGTTGTGGAAGCCAGAGCGGCCATCTACCGTGAAGTCCTGAGGGAAAACCTGCAGCAGAACGCGGTCATCTTCCAGTCTCACTCGGCACGCCCGCTCCACCGCGTAGCCCATATCCTGTTCCACGATTTCGCGCGGGTGGCCAAACTCATACACGCCGTGCGAATTCGTGCCGCTGACTGCGATTCCGCCGAGGCCCGCAACCACGCCTTCCACTGCCGTCTGGGCATTGCGTTCCGCCTCGCGCGTGGCGATGCGGACGCTTTCCGACATGGCAGCCGGGTCGGCAATTCTGCCCTTGACCCAACCGCGCGACTCGACTTCGCCGGCGCCTAGAAAACGGATGCGTCCCTCTTCCACGACGCAGATCACGCATCGTGTACGGGCACTTCCCGCGTCCAGGCCGGCGGCGAGCCGCGGCTTATTCGCCATGATGTCCTTCCCGGGGAATCACCGTAATCCGGTCCTCCAGACGCAAATCGAAAGTCGTGGCATCGGGCATGCGCTTGTGGATCTCCGGATAATTGTCTCGGAAATTATCGAAGCGCGTACGGAAACCACGATTGCCAAGAATAAGTATGACAGCCCGGCCCTCGAATTGTTGAGTCACTTTCAAGTTCTCCGCGTCGGTGGCGTCGACTTCCGATATCTTCGCCATCTCCGTTCCCATCTCATCGATCAGTTTTATCATACGCCGCACGCGGCGTTTCCGCTCGTCGCTGGTATGCGACAGGCGAACACCCATTAGAACAGGCAGCTTATATTCCTTGGCATTTTGCTGCTCGACAATCACGCCATCGGCGTCAATCATGGCCGCATGGCTGACTCCGTTTTCGCCTTCGACCTGCACGAAGGCGACGGGGGCACGCTCCTCGATCTTGACACGGATCTGGTTCGGCCACACACGCAGCACCGTTGCCTGTTTCACCCAGTTTACCGCGAGCAGCAGGCGGCGGCGCTCAGCCACTGGAACTTCATACAGGCTGCGGCCGAAATCTTTCTCAAAAACATGGATGACATCCTGCCGCGAAACGTGGCCCGCGCCTTCGATAATAAGGTTCTTGCTCTCTTCGCCCGGATCCTGCGGTCCCTGAAAAAGAAAGCGCGCATCGCGCATCAACAGCCGTTCCGTGCGGCTGAATGCGAACATTCCGCTCGCCACCAAAAAGCACACGGCCAGGCTGAACAGCCACCAGCGCCATCCGCCGCGGCGCGGCTGCTTCGGTTCTGTTTCGATTTCAGCGGATTGCTTGCGCGCCATTTATTTCCCCCCTCGCAACGCTTCGAGTATACGGTCGCCCGCCTGCCACACGCTGCCTGCGCCCAGCGTAATGATCGCGTCGCCGCTGACGGCCGCCTCCAGCGCGCTCTTCACGGCGTTGTCCATCGATCCGCAATAGCTCACTCCGCGATGACCGAATTCGCGGATGCGATTGACCAACGCTTCGGCGGTGACGCCTTCGATCGGTTTTTCCGAGGCCGCGTAAATGTCCATGATATGCACCGTGGCCGCATCGTGGAAGCTGCGCGCGAACTCGTCCATCAGCGCCGATGTGCGCGTATAGCGGTGCGGTTGAAAAATGACATGAATGCGCGGAAACCTGCACAGCCGCGCCGCAGCCAGTGTGGCGCGGATCTCGGTGGGATGATGGCCGTAATCATCGATAACGGTGACTCCCCCCTCTTCGCCTCGCAGTTGGAAGCGACGGTCGACGCCAGTATACTGAGCGAGGCCTTCGCGGATGATGTCGTGCGCGACCTCCAGTTCCAGCGCCACCGCGATCGAGGCGGCAGCGTTCAACACATTGTGCACGCCTGGGACCTTGATTTCAAATCGCCCGATGTCACTGCCCTTGAAGCGCAGGCTGAAACTGCTGGAAAAGTGCCCGCAATCGGAATCAAAGATCGTTAAATCGGCTTGTGAACTGAAGCCGTACGTAATGGTGCGGCGCTTGACGCCGGGCAGAATCTGCTGGATGTTGTCATCGTCCAGGCACACGATGGCAGCCCCGTAGAACGGCACTTTGTTCACGAAGTCAAGAAATGCCTGGCGGATCTCTTCAATGCCTTTATAGTGGTCCAGATGTTCGCGGTCAATGTTCGTCACGACGGCCACAATGGGCGCCAGTTTCAGAAACGAGCCGTCGCTTTCGTCCGATTCCACTACCAGGAAGTTGCCGTTGCCCAAGCGCGCATTGGAGCCGCCCAACGTGCCAACGCGGCCGCCTACCACTACGGTCGGGTCGAGTTTGGCGTAGCTCAGAATCGTGGCAGTGATAGACGTGGTGGAGGTCTTGCCATGGCTTCCCGCAATGGCAATGCCGAACTTCAATCTCATCAACTCCGCCAGCAGTTCGCCGCGGGGAATCACCGGAATGCCAAGGCGCCGCGCTTGAATCAATTCGGGATTCGCACTGTCAAGAGCGGAGGTTACAACAAGCGCTTTTGCATCGCCGATGTTCTCAGCGTTGTGACCTTCATAGACGCGCGCTCCCAGCTTCTGCAACCGTTCCGTCACTGGCGAAAGTTTCAGATCGGAGCCGCTGATCTGATAGCCGAGATTGAGCAACACCTCCGCGATGCCGCTCATGCCGATGCCGCCGATGCCTGTAAAATGCAGATGCTGTGGTTTAAAAAACATTTTTCTATCGTATTGTTTCGGCTTTGCTGTTCGTTGTCAACCCTTCGCCAGCCCCTCTCCAGCCAATGACAGCAATATGTCGGCCGCGCGCGTGGCCGCTCCAGGGTGGGCGTGTGAGCGCGCCGCCTTGCCCATGGTGTGCAATGCGGCAGGGTTTTCCGCCATGGATTTGATCTCGGCGAACAGCCGTTCGCCTGTCATCTCTGCGTCCTTCACCAGCCGCGCAGCGCCCGAATGCTGCATCGCTTCGGCGTTTTTCAGCTGATGATCGTCGGCGGCAAAAGGGAAGGGAACCAGGATGCTGGGCTTGCCCGCCGCGGCGAGTTCCGAGACTGCCCCGGCGCCGGATCGGCAGACCACCAGGTCGGCCGCTGCGAAGGCGGCGGGCATATCATCGATGAAAATGCGCACCTCGCCCTTCAGCCCGGTGGATTGAAATCCAACGCTCAGCGTGCCGATCATCTCCGACCCGCATTGATGGATCAGCCGCACATTGAGTCTGCTGGCGGCCAGCTTTGGCCACATCGCCTGCGCTGCAAGGTTGAGCGTCCGCGAGCCGCGGCTGCCTCCGGTGATGAGCACGTTGAGTGTTTCTTCGCGCGGCTTTTCCGGCAAGGCGAAAAACTCAGTGCGCACCGGCAGGCCGGTAATTTCAGCGCATCCGGCCGGGAAGTAGTGCATCGCCTGTTCAAAGCTCAACAATGCCCGTGTGACGTATTTCGCCATGCGGCGGTTGGTCATGCCTGGAATTACGTTCGGTTCCATCAGCACCGTGGGGATCTTCAGGTAGCGAGCTGCGATCATCACCGGTCCGGCCACGTAGCCGCCCATGCTGAAGACGGCAGCGGCTTTGTGTTGTTTGAGCAATGTGGCGGCACGCAGAACGCTGATTGGTAGCTGCACCATCGTGCGCAGGCGCTGCTTGAGGCCCACCCGGTTGAAGCCGCCGATCTCGATCCATTCAATGGGAAAGCCCGCGGTTGGCACCAGGCGCGACTCCATGCCGTGGTGAGTCCCTATGAACAGGGACTCATGACCGCGTTTGCGCAACTCGCGAGCGACGGCGATCGCGGGAATTACATGCCCCCCGGTGCCGCCTCCGGCCATCACAAAGCAACGTGCACTCATTCCGCGGTCTGCCCGCTCACGCTCAACAACAGGCCAAGCGACAGCAGGGTGCTGAGCAGCGAGCTACCTCCGTAACTGATCATTGGCAACGGTATGCCCTTGGTTGGGCCAAGATCCAAAACGACACTGAGGTTGATTAGCGCCTGAAAAACAATCGACACGGTTACGCCCAGCGCAAGCAGCCGCGAATAGTCATCTGGCGCAAACCACGCCAGGCGTGTGCCGCGCCACAGCAGCACAAAAAATCCGGTGAGCACACCGGTCGTACCCAACAGACCGAACTCCTCGCCGATCACTGCGAAAATGAAGTCGGTGTGCGGTTCGGGTAGATAGTTGTGCTTCTGAATGCCGTTCATCGGTCCGCGCCCAAACGCGCCCCCGGCGCCTACTGCAATCACCGATTGCCGCGCCTGATAACCGGAATCACCCGTGGCTGTGGAGTTCTTCAAATAGTCTTTAAACCAGTTGCCGGATTCCAATCCATCGATATATTCCGAGACAAATTTAGAGTGCCCGATAATGCGGTTAATGCGATATGGCTTGGCGAGAATGAAGCCGATCAGGCAGAGCACGGCGACGGTCCCGCCAATGGCGAAGAAACGCATGTGCACGCCCGCGATCAAGAACATGGCGGCGGCCGTTACAAGCAGCACCAGCGCCGTGCCGAAATCGGCAACGCCTACGATGAGGAACAGAATGCCCGCGATACCCGCGGCCGGTGTTAGCGTGTATCGCAGATCGTTGATTTTGGCGATGCGCTGCGAAATGAAGTAGGCGAGGAACAGAATCAAGGCTGGCTTGGCGAACTCCGATGGCTGAATGGAGCCGATGCCCAACCGCATCCATCGATGCGACTTCGCATCGAGAAAATAAACCGCTACCAGCGACATAACCACAAAGCCCATGGGCCCGAACGCCCACAACGAGTTCTTGAACTTGAGGTAATGGCACTGCTTCATGAACATCAACAATGCGAGCGAGAACACCGCCCAGCCGAACTGGCGGAACAAATAATAGAAGGTCGACTTCATTTTGATTTCGGCCGACACGGATGACGCGCTGTACACCATGACAAGGCCGAACATCACCATAGCTACGATGGTGCCGAATAGTCCCCAATCCTCTTTTACTGTTTGTGCCATTTACTTACTGCTCCCGTAACTCCATAACAAGCGATTTGAATCTCCGGCCACGATGTTCGTAACTGGTGAACTGGTCAAAACTTGCACAGGCCGGGGCGAGCAACACGGTGTCGCCCGGTGCGGCCTTGCTGTGCGCAGCCTGCACAGCTTCTTCAATTGTGCCGCATTGGATCAATGATACCGCGCCTTGCAACTCTTTGGCGATCTTTTCCGCGGCGGCGCCTATAAGTAGCGCTGCATGTGCTGTTTTCTGTAGCGGTTCAATAAGTGGCGTGTAACTGCTGCCCTTGTCTTTGCCGCCCAGAATAATCCATAGGCCGCCGGCAAATGCGTCGATAGCCTTCAGCGTGGCGTCGACGTTTGTGGCCTTCGAGTCATTAAAGTAATCGACGCCGTTCAAGCGGCGGACGAATTCCAGTCGATGTTCCACGCCTTGAAAACTGCGCACGGCCGCGGCGATGGCTTCGTAGGAGGCGCCAGCGAAATGCGCGGCTGCCGCGGCGGCCATGACGTTTTCCAGATTGTGTACGCCGCGCAGCGGGACATCGACGATAGGCATCAGCGGCTCACCATTCATCAAGATGGCCTCGCCTGAGACGCATAGTCCATCGGCGCGCCGGTGCGCGGAACTGAACCAAACGTCATGAGCCTTGGTGCGTGCGGCGTAGCCGACGCAAGTTACATCGTCGGCATTCAGCACAGCCAAGCCATCGGGCATTAGCGCATCGAACAGCCGGCCTTTCGCATCGGCGTAGTTTTCGAAACTACCATGCCGGTCCAGATGATCGGGAGTGACGTTCATGCAGACGCCAACCTTGGCGCGGAAGGTGTCGATGGTCTCCAACTGATAGCTCGAAAGTTCAAGCACGTTCCACTGATCTTTGCGCGACGTGGCCACCATCGCTGTTGGCGGCGTGCCGATGTTGCCGCCCACCTGTGCCGCAATGCCACTCGCCGCAAGAATATGTCCGATCAGCGCGGTGGTTGTCGTCTTGCCATTCGATCCCGTGATTCCGATCACTGGTCCCAATAAATACGGGGCTGCCAGCTCCACTTCGCCGATGATCTTCACGCCACGATCACGTGCCGCGTTGATGGCCGGCAGGTTGGTGGGCACGCCAGGCGACAGCACAATCAGATCGCAGTCTTCAAAGCGCTCCTCCGATTGCAGGCGGAACTCAACCTGCCCGGCAGGCAGCGTCGCGGCGGCCGCGGCCTTTTCATCCACCGCCCGCACACGCGCACCTTTTTCCAGCAACAGCTGCACCGCGGCCAGCCCGGACTTGCCCAGGCCCACTACGGTGACTCGTTGCTGCTCCAATTTCAACATGCCTATCTCAGTTTCAAAGTCGTCAGCGCGAACAGCGCCATAACCAGACCAACAATCCAAAAGCGGGTGATGATCTTCGATTCCTGCCACCCCAGTGCTTCGAAGTGGTGATGCAGCGGAGCCATCTTGAAGATGCGTTTGCCGCGCAATTTGAAGCTGCCCACCTGAAGAATGACCGATATTGTCTCGATCACGTACACGCCGCCGATGAACAACAACAGGATCTCCTGCTTGATCAGAATGGCGACAACGCCCAGTGCGCCGCCCAGGCCAAGCGCGCCGACGTCGCCCATAAAGACTTCCGCCGGATGCGCGTTGTACCAGAGAAAGCCCAGCGAGGCGCCCGTCATTGCCCCGCAAAAGATCGTCAATTCGCTGGCGCCAGGAACGCGCGCCAGGTCAAGATAAGTCGCGAATTCCTTGTGGCCGCTCATGTACGTGAGCACCGTCATTGCGCCGGCGGAGATGATCATCAGGCCGATGGCAAGGCCATCCAGGCCGTCCGTGAGATTTACTGAGTTTGTTGCGCCCACTAGCACGATGCCTACGGTTGCGAAGAAGAAGAGGAATCCCAAGGGGTAGGTATAGGGATTGCTCAGGAACGAATCGATCAAAAGGTCGGGCTTGAACGATTTAAAAAACGGAATGTTCATGCTGGTGGAGTAACCGCCGCGTGCATGCAGGGCGAGCAACATGAAGCCGACGACAACCGAACAGAGGATCTGCAGCATCATCTTCTGCCGCGCAGTCAGGCCCAGGTTGCGCATCTTTTTCACTTTTGTATAGTCGTCCCAAAAGCCGACGGTGCCGAAGCTGAGCAGTCCGAACAGCGCGATCCACACGTACTGATTCCGCAAATTGGCCCACAACAGCGTGGGCACCGTAATGGCGATGACAATCAGCAGTCCGCCCATGGTGGGCGTGCCGGCTTTCTTCTGATGCGACTTCGGGCCGTCTTCGCGGATGTGCTGGCCGATCTGCAGATCCTGCAGTTTGCGAATCAGCCACGGACCCAGCGCGATGGAAAGAAACAACGCCGTCAAGCTTGCAAAAGCAGTGCGGAACGTCACGTATTGGACTACGCGAAACGGGCTGAATACCGGAAATAGTTTTTCAAACAACAGCCAATACAGCATTCGCTATGCTTTCTGCGGAACCTGGCCGCACATCGTAGCCTGGCTCTGTTCGAAGCCATCCGCTTGCTGCCTGTTTTTCGAACCCTGCCAGGCGGACGAAGGCATGCGCGAAGCGATGGAGTCAAACGCCCATGCGAAGACGAACCGGCAAGCCCAGGCTACCAGCGCCAACGGCAAAAACAATGCCGCGGCCAAAAAGTAGCGTGGCGGTAACGCTTGGAACGCCGCTTTCACGCTTGCCGTGAAGCTACTGCGGCTCTCGCTCCAAAACAGGGAATCAGGCAGAATTGTCATAGAACTAACCTTTCCAAGGCCCGCTCCACTTGCGTGCCTCTTGAACCTTTAAACAGAACAACGTCACCGGGGGTGGCGATCTTACGCACCATCTCGCCCGCTTCTTCCGGCCCATCGAAAAATAACGCGGCGCCTTCAGCCATTCCAGACATTCTTGCTTCGTCGATCATGTGGCTGGCGGCGCCGCGAATTCCAACAAGCACAGAAATCCCGCACTGGGCGGCGTAGCGGCCTACGCTGCGGTGCAGGGGTTCGGCCCATTGGCCGAGTTCGCGCATCTCACCCAAAACGGCGATGTGGCGCTGGGCGGGTTGCGCCTGCAGCACGTCGAGCATGGCTCGTGCCGCGTCCGGGTTGGAGTTATAGCAATCGTTCAAAATCGTGATTCCACGCACCACGCTGCGCTGGCCGCGCATTTTGCCGGCAGCAAGCGTGCGCACCGCATCCTGCAAGCGCTGTGGCGCAATACCCATGGCCTGCGAAACCGCAATCGCCGCGAGAATATTCGAAACGGCAATGCGTCCGGTCATGGCGCTTTCAAACTCCACGCCGGCAGCGCGGAAGCGCACACCATCGGGCAGCAGTTCTACGTCTCCGGCGCGCAGCGTGGCGTCGTGATCGATGCCGAAAGTGATGATCTCGCCGGAGTGATGCGATGCGAGCACAGCCACGCGCGGATCGTCAGCGTTCAGCACCGCGATGCCGCTCGCGGGCAGGGAATCGATCAGTTCGCCCTTCGCCGCGGCGATGCCTTCAATGGATTCGAAGTTTTCAATGTGAGCGTGGCCGATGTTGGTGACCACGCCGATTTCCGGCCGCGCGATGGACGCCAGATGGCGGATCTCGCCCGCGTGATTCATGCCCATTTCAAACACCGCGGCGTGTGCCGTGTCAGAGATTCGCAGAAGCGAAAGCGGCAGCCCGATGTGATTGTTCAGATTGCCTTCATTGCGGCCGGTCTCGAATTCCACGCTCAGGCACTGCGCTATGGTGTCTTTTGTTGTGGTCTTGCCCGCGCTGCCTGTGACTCCGATCGAAGTGTACGAACTCTTCGACCGCGCGTAGCGGGCGGCCTGCGTCAGGGCTTCCAGCGAGTCCTTCACCGCGATCTGAAGCAGCGCCGTGCCGTTGGCCTGTTCCACAATCGCGGCAGCTGCGCCACGTTGCAGCACGTCTTTCAAATACAGGTGCCCGTCATGAGTTTCGCCGCGCAGGGCGAAGAAGACGGAGCCGGGCTCACACGTTCGCGAGTCAATGCTCCATTGCGAAACTGCCAGTTGCCCCGCAATCGCGGTGCCGCCGACAGCCGTCGCCAGATCCTGGAGCGCGATCGTCATTTTCCTACACCAACTCCTACACGGCCGAATCCAAATGACCGCAACGCGGTGCGGGCCGCGTCGCGGTCGTCAAACGATATGCGTTTGTCTTTTAGGATTTGATAGGTCTCATGACCCTTGCCGGCAATAATAACGATGTCTCCCGCCTGCGCTTCAGCGATGATGCGGCGGATCCCCTTTGCACGGTCCACTTCAATGACGTGGGGCGTGTCATGACGGCGCAGGCCCACCAGCGCGTCGTTGATAATATCGAGCGGATCTTCCGAGCGCGGATTGTCGCTGGTGAGCACAACAAAGTCGCTCAACTCGCCCGCGGCGCCACCCATCAGCGGGCGCTTGCGCCGGTCACGGTCACCGCCGCAGCCGAACAACGTGAGTACACGCTTGGGCGACATCTCGCGCGCCACGCGGATGGTATTGCGCAGCGCGTCATCGGTATGCGCATAGTCAACAACCACGAGAAAAGGCTGGCCTTCATCCACGCGTTCAAAGCGGCCAGGGACCCCCGCGCAGGCGGCCACGCCGCGCACGATCTCATCCCACCCGATGCCGAAGCCGCGCGCCGCACCGCAGGCGGCGAGAATATTGGAGACGTTGATGTGCCCGGTAAGGCGGCTTGAAATCGCGATACGCGCGCCTTCAAAGCGGATTTCAAAACGCAGGCCGTTGAACGTGCTTTGCACATTGCAGGCGCGCATGGCCGCGTCCTTGGCAATGCCATATGAGATCACGCGAGCCGAGGGAGCGGTGCGCAGGCGGCGGCCGAACTCGTCGTCGAAGTTGATGACCGCGCATTGCAGACCTTCGCTCAGAAACAGCAGCTGCTTGGCCTCGAAGTAGTTCTCCATGCTGCCATGGAAGTCCAGGTGATCCTGCGTGAGATTCGTGAACACCGCATTGTGGAAGTGCACGCCGTGAACACGTCCGAGCGCCAGCGCATGTGAGGAGACTTCCATCGTGGCATGCGTGCCGTCGATCGCTTCGAGTTCGGTCAGGATGCGGTACAGGTCGAGCGATTCCGGAGTCGTATTGACGGCGTTCCGTTTGTCGCCGCCTACGTGATACCCGATAGTGCCGATGAGCGCCGTGGTCTTGCCAGCGGCTGCTAAAATCGAATCTAAAACGTACGATGTCGTCGTCTTGCCATTGGTTCCCGTAATGCCCGTAAGTCCGATGCGTTCATCGGGGGCGCCTGCAAAAACGCGCGACGCGGAGGCCAGAGCATTGCGGCCATGCTCCACCTGAATCCATACTGCCGGATCGATTCCCGCCGGACACGATTGTTCACTGATAATAGCCAAAGTTCCCTTTTCCAGCGCCTGCTGCGCAAAAGCACTACCGTCTGTGTGCTCACCTGCAAATGCAAAAAACAAAAAGCCGGGGCCTACCCGGCGCGAATCGTAATCCAAGCCTGCCACCTGCTGCGCGGCCAGCGCGGGTGCTACCGGCTGCCGCATGCAAACATTTGCTAAGAGCTCACCAATGGTCATTCGATCCGCCTTCAAGCTCGATACGGGCGCTCCCCAAATTTCGCCTGCCGGACTTCTGCCGCAGACGGCTACCGCGTGAACTGAACTTTTATCCTGCCTCCGTTAGCCAACACCGCGCCCGCCGGAGGATTTTGGGACCTTGCGATCCCTTTGCCGAGGATCTCAACCTGGAGTCCTCTCGCAGACGATTCTTCCAGAACCGCCCGCATTGTCTTGCCTTGAAAATCGGGTACGCGCGGACCGCTTGCATCGTTTGCTTCGACGGGCGCTTCCTCATCGTCGAGCGGGCCTCTGCTCAGCTCCGCCACCGCCAGGTCGCTTTCCACCGGCGACTTATCAATGGCGGGCTGCGGCGCGTCATCCGGAATGTCCTTGGGAACGCCCAGCCGGTTCAGTGCGATCATTGAGATCTCTTTGAATGCCGGTCCCGCAACAACTGCCGCCAACTGCGACGCACCGTTCAATGTGACCACTACCACAATCTGTGGATTGGTGACCGGGGCGAAGCCCATGAAGCTATCGTTGTAGCGCTTGGTGTACTTGTGCGTTTTGTAGTCGTACATCTGCGCGGAGCCTGTCTTGCCGCCGGCAGTGTATTGGTCCAAACGCGCCGTGTGGCGGCCTGTGCCGCGCAGAATCACGCCTTCCATCATCTGGCGCATGGCGAAGCTGGTTTCTGGTTTCAGCACCACTTTCCCGCGGTCGGGCTTGGTTGTTTCCGCCGCTTCGCCGCGGCGCTGTGTCTTGGCGATCAGATGCGGTTTCACCAGCACGCCGTTGTTCGCCACGATGGAGCAGGCCTGCGCCAGTTGGATGGTGGTGACGCCGACTTCGTGCCCCATTGAGATGGAGGCCACCGAATCGTCAGTCCACTTCTTTACGTTGCGCAGCATGCCGGGCGTTTCAAACGGGAGCGGCAGTCCGAGCTTCTTGCCGAAGCCGAAATTCTGCACATATTCGCTGAGTTTCGTTTTGCCCACGGTGAGGCCGATGCGAATGGCGCCAACGTTGCTCGACTTGGCCAGCACATCGGCCATGGAGAGCACACCGTAGGGGTGCGTGTCGCTCACCCGGCGGTTTCCCGCCAGCATGATGGAGCCGTTGCCGCAATTGATCAGCGACTCCGGACGCAGCGAAGTGGTCTCCAACGCCGCCGAAAGCGTGATCACCTTGAACACGCTGCCCGGTTCGAACGGCGCGGTTACCGCCAGATTCTGACGGTTTTTTAGCGACTCGCCGGGCGCAGGCGGCTCGTTCGGATCGAATGTTGGATACGATGCCATGGCGAGGATCTCGCCGCTGCCGACGCGCAGTACAATCGCCGTGCCTGTGATGGCGCCATGCTGAAGCACCGCAGCCTTTAGCACCTTCTCAACCGGGAATTGGATGCGCTCGTCAATGGTGAGCGTGATGTCCTTGCCGGGCGTGGTCTCGCTTTCGATCATCTGCGAAAGTATGTGGCGGCGCGAATCGGTCAATGTTTTGGCGATGCCGGGCGTCCCGTCGAGTTCTTCATCCAGCGACATTTCCATGCCGCCGTTGCCGTGTTCGCTCGCATCCATGCTACCCAGCAGATTCGCGGCAAGCATTCCTTTGGGGTAGACGCGGACGCTTTCGCGTTCGAAATCCACGTAGTCCATATTGGCGCTGCGCAAGCGGTCGGCCTCGGCGATGGAGACGTGCTTCTTTACCACCAGATAGCCTTTACCATTTTCTCCGGACGCGCGGGCGAGAAGGATCTTGTTGTACAGCTCAGCGCGATTGACTTCCAGGATTCCTGAAAGCAGGTCTGCGGCAACTCCCACATCCGGGACGCGCATTGGATTGATGGTGATGGTTTCCTTCTCAATGCTCATCGCCAGCGGCTTGCCGTTGCGGTCCAGAATGGAACCGCGCTGTGCACGGAGTTCCTGCTTGTGGATCGCCTGCTTATCGGATTTGCCTCTCAGCTCCACCGTCCGCACGACCTGCAGGTGGACCAGTCTGGCGAAGATGATTAGAAACCAAAGCACCGCCGCTCTGGCAAGAAATACCAGACGTGCGGGCGCTTTCGATTCTTTTGTGTTTGACATTGCTTTTCACTCGTCCACGTCCAAAAAAGAGGGCAGGCGGTCATCGGATCATTCAGAAGACAACAGTGGCGGGGCCAGCCGCACCGCTACAAACTCGAAACCCCTGGAGGGAGAGGTCTTTGCCCGGCGAGCGGGGCTGCCCCCGCCACTGTTGTCCTCTGATGCCCGAATTAAATAAACCGCCTGCCTCATGACACGAACCAATGGACCTTACATCGAAACTCTTGGCAAGCATGCCGCAACGGGTGCGGCGGACTTACTCGTGGTTCTCCTGCCGCTGCTTCGCCTTCATCGCAAAGGCGGCATCGCTTGGAGGATTCAAATACTGCACCTTGCCCGGCTCTGGATCGATAAAGTGCTGCAATCGCGCCAGCCGCTCCAACTTGTCCGGCGAAAGGATGCTTTCTTCCTGCAGGACCAACTCTGCTTTATCGTGCATCAGCGCCTGACGCTCAGCTTTCAGGTTATTCAGCTGATAACCAAGCTGAATAGTTAACGACAGCGGAACTAATAACATGACGGCCAGGATGGCTGCCATGCTGCCGCCACCGATGGACTTCCAACCGATCCTCTGCGAACGCTTATCGACTTCGCGCCGTACCGTGACGTTGTCAATTGACTTGATAAAAAAGTGAATGTGTTCATTCGGCACGGGACGCAAGCGGTAGATATCCTCTATCGGCATCGTGCGTGCTGGTTCGGCCACTGGCTTTTGCGCCAGCAGTCCCTTAAACATCGTTGTAAGTGTCGCCATTGGTTGTTACCTCTTGTTACTAACTACCGGCCCTTGTTACTGAAGCATCCGCAGTGCCCTGAGCTTGGCACTACGCGATGCACTGTTCGAATAAACTTCTTCGTCCGACGGAACAACTACGTGCTTAGTAAGTATCTCCGCGCGCCCCTCGCGGGCCAGTGCCTGAAATGCCCGTTTCACGCGGCGGTCTTCTAAACTCATAAAACTGATCATCGCGATTCGCCCTTCCGGAGCGGTCAGCAGCGGAGCCGCTGTTAGCAGCGCGTCCAACTCCTCGGGTTCTTCGTTCACCAGTTGCCTAAGTGCCATAAAGGTTTTCGTCGCCGGATTCAGCTTGCCGGCCCTGCGTGTGGCCGATGCGATCACTCCCGCCAAATGGAGGGTAGATCTAATCGGCCGGGCACGAAGGATTGCAGCAGCTATCTGACGCGAGCTCCTTTCTTCTCCCAGCTGATAAATCCAGTCTGCGAGTTGTCTTTCGGCTGTAAAATTCACAATATCGGCTGCGGTCTGCCCCTCGGCGCGGTCCATTCTCATGTCCAAATCGCCGTCGTTCTGAAACGAAAAACCTCGCTCCGCACTGGTGAGCTGATAGCGGCTCACCCCCAGGTCGGCAAGAACTCCGTTCACTCGTCCCACGCCGCGCTTCTTCATCTCGCTCTGCAGGTCCGAAAACTTCACATGGACGAACTCGATCCGGTCCACAAACTCTTCCGAATTCGCTCTGGCTTTTGCCAGCGACTCTGCGTCCCGGTCACAGGCATACAACTTGCCGGTTGTGAGTTTCGCCGCAATCGCCCGGCTGTGGTTGCCCAAGCCGCAGGTCGCTTCCACGTAAATTCCGTCCGGCTGTACGTCCAGCAGCTCGATACTTTCGCGGAGCAGTACTGGATAGTGTTCCATTCATTTCCTACTTCATGCCCTTGGCAATCAGAGCGGCATTGTCTTCTTCGAGAGTCTGTTCCGCCTGACGCTTGTACTCTTCGTAATGCTTCTGCGTGTAGACCCGGAAGAAGCCTTTCTGGCATTCAATCCGGACCTGCGTGTTTTCCAACCCGAAATGATCTCTTAACTGCTGTGGCATCAACAATCTACCGTTCGAATCGATGCCCGAATCGGCGCCATAATCGTTGGCGATAAACCGGATCCGCTCTGCTCTTGCCGCATCCTCGGTCAACTTCTCGAAAAAATTCTCGTTGTCATTCCACGTCGAAAGTGGGAAAATCTTAATCAACTTAAGGTCAGTCGTGGTAATGAACACTTTCGTGTCCCCCAATCTCGTGAGGTACTCCTTGAACTCCACCGGCAGAGTCATGCGCCCCTTCGTGTCCACAGTCACCACTTTCATCCCACGGGGATGGTCGCGGACTGTCGAATTGGGTATTTGCTCCACTTGTCCTTCACTGAGTGGGTATCGGCCCCACTTTCTGCCACTGGTTCATATTACGACAGGTTGATCTGGAAGTACAATACCTTTCCAAGGTACAAGATGTAGCGGTAGGGGTGTGTTTTACTCAACCTGTTGGGGTTTTTGCTGAGAAAATCGTCCTAGCATAAGAGATCACCTTAGTACCTCGGATTTTTCCGAGTTCGTGAATCCCCACTTTTGCATCCCGCTTCGCCTTTCCTTCGCCTTTTCTGCGTGATACGCTGGATCTGAATGAACCCTTACGCATCATTTCTCGCTGATCAAGACCCGCGGCAGGTGATTTCCGCCACCGCAAACCGTTTAAATGACCTTGTTCGAGCTCTAGGTGGGGCTGTGGACCAATCGCCGGCACCGGGCAAGTGGAGTCCGCGCGAGGTAATTTGCCATCTTGCCGACACCGAACTGGTCTTCGCCTTCCGTCTGCGGCAGAGTTTAGCCGAGCCTTTTCATACGATTCAGCCGTTTGACCAGGATGGCTGGGCCGCCCGCTACGCCATATATGATGCGATGTCGGCCCTGGAGATGTTCGCCGCGGCCCGCGAATGGAATCTGAAACTGATCGCCTCCATCACGAAGGAGGAGTTGAGCAAGAAATTGACTCATCCCGAGCGGGGCGAGATGGTTTTGGGCGTCATCATTGAGACCATGGCCGGCCACGATTTGAATCATCTGGCCCAGATTGAGGCGGTTGGCGGCGTATGAAGACCGCCATCGTAAGTGGGGCCAGTAGGGGCATCGGGAGGGCAATTGCCCTCCGTTTGGCCCGCGACGGGGCCCTAGTGGTGCTAAGTGCCCGCGATGAGGCCGCTTTGGAGGCGGTAAGAGGGGAAATTGTGGGGCAAAGTGGGGCCGCCTCGATTTTCCCCGCCGACCTGCGTTTGCCTGACTCCCCCGGCCGTTTGGTCGAGCACGCCTTGAAGCAGTTCGGTCGCATCGACGTCGTGGTGAACAACGCCGGCGCAACCAGGCGCGGCGACTTTCTGGAACTGACCGACGACGATTGGGCCGACGGCTACGCGCTGAAGCTGTTCGGCGCTGTGAGGCTCACTCGCGCCACTTGGCCCCACTTGAAGGCCACCGGCGGGTCGCTTCTGAACATCGCCGGGGTCGGCGGCCGCACTCCCGGTGCTGAGTTCACCATCGGCGGGTCCGTCAACGCCGCCTTGCTGTCTTTTTCCAAGGCCATGGCCGAAGTGGGGCTTCGCGACGGAGTGCAGGTGAACTTGGTGAACCCAGGCACAATCCGTACGGAGCGCTTCGCGAAGCGCCTGGCCTCCTTCGCCTCCGAGCAGGAATTCGTCACGGCTCTGGGAGTGACCAAGATCGGCGAGCCAGAGGACGTGGCCAACCTGGTCGCCTACATCACCGGCCCCGAGGGCCGTTTTCTCCACGGTGCCTTAATCGACCTGGATGGTGGGGCTACGAAGACGGTATAGTTGATACAGAAGAGGTCTCGATTCTGAGACCCCGCTGGCTTCGCAGCCGGACCGTTACACCCAGGATCGCGGCGATGGCGGTGATCGCCAAAGATGTCAGAAGCTACCGGTTTGGCACCCCTGCCCGGATCGTTGCCACCGTAATTGCCCCGCAAATCTCTATGTGGCGCAAGTTTCGCAAGTAAGTATCAGCTACGCGGCGTCATCGAAGCCTTCGTCGCCAGGACAAACGAACACCCCAGGCCTTTCCATTAGCGCAAGCGCGAGGTAAAGGGCAGTCAGCTTCTCAATACGATTATCAACTTATGCAACTAGTCACTGGATTCTGCCCATGCTGGGCGCACTGCGGCCGATTGGCAATCAGCCTCTTCTTATCTTCTATCTTAGTATTTACGTGCGTGCTCGCCCAAGCCCAGGACGACACCTCAGGCATCCGCACCCTCGAATCCGGCCTGGCCAAAGCCGCCGCCGCAACGCACGCCTGCACCGGCGGCCTAACTATCAAAGACAACCACGTTATCGCCGCTACCGTCCTCGATGAAATCACTGGGTACGCAAAGGAAGCCGGCACCACTGGCGGACTAGGCGGAGAACTCATCGACGTAACCAACGCCCAAGACTACGACCCAGATAAAAAGGAGCCCGTAATCCCAGGCTCCCTGCGAGAAGCCGTAGAACGCGCCCGGCGCTCCAACAAGCCTAAGTGGATAGTCTTCCGCGTCCCGAAAATCACGCTCAAAGCACCCGTCCGCCTGCCCGATAACACCACGCTCGACGGAGCCTGTTCCCACGTCTTACTCGAATCGCCAGTCAACGTCGGCCAGGTCTACGTCTTCAGCACCAGGAACGTGATCATCCATCGCATCACCTTCCACAAAACCAACTACGAATCGAAAGCCGATGAAGGCGATGCCGAAAGCTGCATCCGTCTCAACGGCCTGTTTGACCGCGTGGCCATCCTGCATAACTCGCTTTCGGAATGCGGCGATGGCTGCATCGATATTACCACCAGCCCGCGCAAGCCCTTGCCCGGTCAAGCCCGCGTCACCGTGGCCTTCAACCGCATTGAGAAGCACGATAAGACCATGCTCTTCGGCACCTTCACCTGCGGCGAAAGAGGCACGCCCCTGTGCGACGACGCCTACTTCAAAGCCAATCGCGATGCCCCGCCGGCATTCCAGATCACGCTGCTTGGCAACCTCTTCATCCGCACCGCGCAGCGCCATCCACGCGTGTTCGGACATGTCATGGCCGACGTGGTCAACAACGTGTTCGCCATCGCCGCCATGCGACGCGCCGACGGTTCATTCAGCGACGCGTATTCGATCTTCGTCTCCAACGCCGCCCGCGCCCTGGTAGAAGAAAACGCCTTCGTGCCGCTCTCAAAAAAGTGGGGACGCCACCGCGCCGTCTGGACCACCACCACTCCAGGCGCATCGAAAATGCCCGAAGACACCCTCGGCTTCATCCGCCTGAAGGACAACATCGCAACGTCGAATGTCGTGATGGCAGAGTCTGAACCAGCCGCGGTCCCCACGCCCGGCTACCGCCGCGATCTGCGCGTCCTGCCCTTCCATCGCATGAAGCCCGAAGACGCCGTGGCCTGTGTCGCCGCGCGCGCCGGCGTTGAAGGCGTCACCGCGTGGAACGAAAAACTCTGCGCCCCTACTCAACCGTGAATTCGAACTTCTGCGAGACGGTCTGCTTCCCCAACTTGTCACGTGCAGTAAGTTCGATCGTATACGGAGCCTTGGCAATGTCCTTGGTCAGATTCAAACTCAGCGCCCCCGGCACAAACCGCTTCGGATAGAAACTCGGCTCCTGATCGCCCGCCGCCACCGGCTGCTCAAACATTTTTTCGCCATTGGCGCGAAACACGGCCAGGCCGTATTCCACATCGAGCGCGTTCTTCTCGCCCAGCTTGTAACCCACGAGTTCAAACCGCGCCCACACCGGCGACCCGGCGCTGTAGGCAGCCACCGCCAGCGGTTTCAAATCGTCTTCACTACGCAGAAACCGGAAGTTGCGAATCGCCAGCTTATCGCTCGGCTCCACCTTGCGCCCGCGTACGCGAAACACAATGTCCCGCTTCGCTTCGGCGTTCGACAAGCCATCGCGAACCGCGGCACTGAACTTGTATTCGCCACTCACCGCAGTGGAAGGAACCACGGCGATGTGCCGCACCTTGGGCAGCCACTCTTTGTCCTGTGGCGCAAGTTCCACTTCCACCTTGCCCGTCTTCGGCTCAACCATCGCCACGCCTGACGGGTCTTTCGCATCGAGCATGTAGCTCAGCCGCGTCTTGCCCGGCTCGTCTTCCGGTGGCGCTTTGTAGCCCTCAATCTGGAAGCGCACAAACACGGTCTCGCCCGGGTCGAACGAAAAATCGTCGGGCACGGCCGGTCCGTCTTCATACTGCGAAACGGCCACGGCAGTAATACCCAGCGCCTTCGGTGCTTGTGTCTTTGTCTTTTGTGCCGTCAGCGGAAGCGCGGCGGCCAGCGCCATGAGGAGGATTGTTCGAATAGGCATGGCTGCCTTTATTGTAATGGAATTACTCGTCCAGCGAATCCGGCAGCAGTTCGATATTCTTCTCGCCCGCGGCCTTCTTTTCCAGATACTTCTTTACCCACGCTTCCCAACTCTTGCCCGCCGCCGTATCGCGCCCGGTGAATTCCAGGCCGGCAATCTCGGAATAGCGAATGGACTTCTTCTCCGTCGATCCCTGTGGAAACACGCGCACCACGGAATCATGCAGCGTCACCGACGATCTGCGATCGAAGATGTAGCAATCCAGCTTCGTGCCATTCTTCAGCGTGATAGTGACATCGCCGCGATAGTTGAACGCCAACTCCAGCGCCTGCCGCGTCTCTTCCTCAGTCGCTAATCCGGGGATCCAGCCCTGCAATACTTCGCGATCGCTCACGCGTGCGTTGTCTCCCGCGACTTACTGTCCTTCGAAGCACCTATCTGCACCAATTGACCTGCAATATGGATCGGCTTCGCCGGCTCATCCAACATCCGCAGTGCTTCCTGATCGGGATATTTGCTAAACAAAGTCGCCTTCACCGTTGCCAGAAATCCACCCAACGAACTGAACGTGTGATTCACTGCCGATGCTTCGTAGCCGCTGTGCACCATGCAATTGGCGCACTTCGGATTGCCCGATTCCTGCCCGTATTTATGCCACTCGGTCGCGTCCAACAGTTCTTGGAATGATTCCGCGTAACCATCCTGCAACAGGTAGCACGGCTTCTGCCAGCCGAACATGTTGTAAGTCGGCATGCCCCATGGCGTGCAGTCGTAATCGCGCTTGCCGGCCAGAAACTCCAGGAACAGCGGCGACAGATTGAACTTCCAACTCGACTTGCGGTTCGAGAGAATCGCGCGGAACAACTGGCGCGTATTCTCGCGGCCCAGAAAGTGCTGCTGATCGGGCGCCTTCTCATACTGGTACCCCGGCGAAACCGTAATGCCCTCGACGCCCAGTTCCATCATTTCGTCGAAGAATGCACGCACGCTCTTCGCATCGGTCCCATCGAACAAGGTAGAGTTCGTCGTCACGCGGAAGCCGCGCTTCAGCGCTTCTTTAATGCCCTCAACCGCTTCGTCGTAGCCGCCTTCTTTGCACACGGCGAAGTCGTGATGTTCCTTCTGCCCGTCCATGTGAACATTGAACGTCAGGTACTTGCTTGGCGTGAAATTGCCGATCTTTTCTTTGAGCAGCAGAGCGTTGGTGCACAAGTAAATGTACTTCTTGCGCGCAACCAATCCCTCAACAATCTTGTGAATCTCCGGATGCATCAGCGGTTCGCCACCCGGAATCGCCACCATCGGCGACCCGCACTCGTCCACCGCAGCCAAGGCCTCATCCACGGGCATATTGCGCTTCAGAATGTGTGCCGGATACTGAATCTTCCCACAGCCTGCGCACGCCAGATTACAGCGGAACAACGGCTCAAGCATCATCACAAGCGGATACCGCTTACGGCCGCGAAGCTGCTGCTTAATCACATAGCTGGCCACGGTCCACATCTGGGATATGGGAACACTCATAGGTATTTCTTCATTATACCCCGCATTACAGGTATGACAGCCACCAGTCGCTTCGGCGTCGCTTCACATCGCTCCAATAACGCGCTACCGGATAAACCAGCGCGATCACCAAGGCCCACATCGGGTACACGACCCACAACGGAAATCCCATGCCCTTAAATGCTTCCTGCTCCGTAAAGAGCTTGTAGATTGTGTTGAACTCCCAACCAAACGGTCTCCCCGTGGCCCAATGCAGTCCTAGGGAAAGCGCATGAAGAATGATCAAATGCGCCAGGTACGACGCCAATGGTACAGCGCCAAGTGTGCGGCAAAACTCCGCCCCGCGCCCCTTCCACCGCGCAATCCACGGAAACAGCACCAGGATGATCCCCAGCGTTACGCACACATATTGCAAAGATGGTGGATACTTCTGCACGTTGAAGAACTGCATCGCCGTCTTGGTCAGGTCCCCCTGCCAACTCCAGCCCAGCGCATCGCCATAGCCATGCATCGCGCGCAACACCGCAAACACTCCCAGCATCAAGGCGCCCATGGTAACCAGAATACGATCGCGCCGCGGGGAAAGAAACGCGCCCCCCACTCCGTAACCAAACGCCATCACACCTAACCAAGGCAGCAGCGGATAAAAAGCGGCAACCGTCGGCGCAGTGGGCGACGGAAACAGCCCTCGGTTATGCAAGAGAGTCCACCACACGCCCCCACCCTGGATGCCATCCGTCAGGTTGTGCAGCGCAATGATGCCTGCCCCAATCACCAGCACCGCATATCGAGGCAGCCACACCAGCGCGGCCATCGCCATCATGGAACATCCAATCGCCCAGAACACCTGCAGAAAAATCAGCAACGGAAGCGAAAACGACCACGCAAAGGAAATCACCGTTACCTCCAACACCACCAGCCACAACCCGCGCGTCAAAAGGAAACGCGACAGTCTCGCCGTGTCCTTCCGTTTCTCGGCTTGCAGCAAAATCGAAACGCCAGCCAGGAACACGAAGGTCGGCGCACAAAGATGCGTAATCCATCGCGTGCAGTAAAGCAGCACCGTCGTAACCCTCGGATCCAGCGGATCAAGGGCATACATCGACTCGTGAAAATAGTCCCGCACATGGTCGAGCGCCATAATCACAATCACCAACCCGCGCAACACATCCAGCGCTCCCAACCGCATCCCCGGCCGTAAAGTTGTCTCCGTCATAAGCGTTCTGCGATTTTAGCAGACCGCCTCGCATCACTGCGGCAAGCCGTACATCAAGCCGTACATCAAACAAGGTATTGCTTGTATCCTGCACCCGCAGGCCTCATGGTTAGGTCAAGATCTGAAAACGATCGCCTACCCGCAGTTTGGTTCCCCTCATGTGATGCGGTTAACCGC
>CAIRSA010000126.1 GCA_903881085.1 uncultured Acidobacteriia bacterium | reverse complement strand
CTGGGTTTGATACAGCGATCTTCTGCATTTGCATTCGATTGCGGATGAAGGCGGGGTAACCCATTGGGTGAGTGGTTCATTGGCGCATTGCGTTGGAGGGCAATTGGGGTCAGACAGCCCATTTTCGGCATCCACCTTCGCCAAGGCTTCGGCGGAGATGAAAACGGCCGAAAAAAGGTGTCAGACCCCAAATGCGCGGCGTCGTGCGAATTAGCTTAAGCCCATCCAACTGCTTTTTCCAGGATTACCAATCTGCCCCACATCCGGCCTAATTCATTTTGGGGTATGTTGGAACTCCAGGGCACACAAAGAAAAGGGCGGCACTTGAGGTGCCGCCCTTTTCTTTCTGCTGATGCACGGTGGGAGATCTTACTCGACTTTGATCGATACCGGTTGCTCGATGAAATTAGGCACCGGCCTGTTGGTCAGTACCATCAATACGTACTTGCCCGCTGCGACCGAACCAGGCAGCTTCAGTTTCATCTTCTTTTCGGCCTGGGTGACGATAGAGATCTTGATGTCGTGTCCACCCGCCGTCAGGTAAACCTCTGAAATATTGGCCTTGCCGAGGTACTCGCCCTCGACCTCAAACGTCCCGCCCGCCTTCACTTCCGCGGGCTGTGCCGACTTCATTACGGGAGTCGGAGCGTTGTCCCCGTCCGCAGCCCGGGCGGCGCATGGCAGCAACGCAAACAAGACGCCAATTACCAAACTTGTTGAAATTCGTCCCATGACAACCATCCTTTCCAGGAAATCATGGTGCAATTGGACCTCCATGAGAAAAAGATGACTTTATCTATAATTGGCGGTGGAACAAAGCCTAGGTTGATCCTCTTGACCCATATTCGGTGCGCAAGTTGACCCAACAAAGCGAGGCTGAAGCCCCGCGCAGGCTAAAGCCCGCCCTACTTCGGCTCTGCGGTTGCCGCCAGATACTTTTCCAGATCGGCGAGTTGCTTCTTAATCGAAGGCGCTGCTGGATCGGCTGGTGCCCGCTCCAGAAAACTCTTGAACGCCACCACGCCGCCCGCGTAGTCTTTCTTCTGCACCAGAACCACGCCCAGCACGTGATGGAGCTTGGGGTCCTTCTTTTCCGTATCCAGTTTGATGGCCTGGCGGATGCTCGCTTCGGCATCATCATACTTTCGAAGGTTCAGATTGGCCACGGCGTTGGCAAAGTAGGCGTCGGGGAATTCAAACGGGTTCATCCTGATCACCTTGTTTGAATTCACGGCCACAAGATCCCACTTCTTATCGTGGGCGTCGTAGCCGTAGATCTTCACGTAGGGCTTGATGAATTTGGGGTCGGTGGCGATCGACTTCTCGAACATCTCGCGGGCGCGGTAGGTGTCGCCCTGAATCTCGCGCATCATCCCCAGGTCGTACCAGGCCGAAGCGTACTTGGGATACGCATCCACCGCCTTCTGAAACTCTTTTTCGGCCTCCGGAAAGCGCTTCTTCTTGGCCAGTTCACGGCCTTTTTCGTAAGCCTTTTTTGCATCTTTCGGGGCCATCATGTCCGCCATGCTGGTGGTGTAGCCCTCTGCGCCAGTCAAAGAATGCAGTATGATCGTGCCGACATCGGGGTCATCCAGCAATCGCCGGCCGCTCAGGCTGATATTTTCAGAACGATAACCCGCCGCCACGGCGCGCAGATCGCAACCCTGCATCTGGCGCTCAATCGAAGCACTGGACGAACCGCCACCCATTGCGCCCATGGGCGAAGTCGAGCGCTGCGAGCCAAAACCGAAATCGTCGCCGCCGGTCACGCTGGCATCGGCCAGCATGGTGTTGTTCTGTCCTAACTGGATGTTGAAGTAACCCTTGGTATCGACATAACCTTCCGGCCGGCCGCGGCCATTGCACACACGTTCAATCACGATGCCCTGCGGCAGTTGCGCGCCATTGGACATCATCACGCGGCCGGAAAGAAAAACCGGACGCTGCATGCCTGGAGCGTTGTTCGAATTGTTGCTGTTGGGATCCGTAGTGGATGGCTTATTGGTGTTGGTCGGCAGCGGCGAAGGGGTGGTGGTCGTCGTGGTACCGGTACCGGTGGTAGGCGTGGGTGGTTTGGCACCTTGTGCCAGCGCGTTGTTCGTGCTCAGCAGCAACAGACCCAGACCGGCCAGGGTCGAAAATGCAAATACGGCCTTGTTACGCCTCATCGCTCACCTCGATCAGCTCGACTCCGTCAAATTAGTTAGATTCCCGCGGAATCGAAAGTTGTCATTATTATGGCACAGGAATCGCAACCAAATTGTTAAACTAGAAATCGGAACTCTCATGCACAAACACGGAATCCTCCCCATAACCCTCCTTCTCCTGGCCTTGTCTGCCTGCTCAGAAGCACCCAAAGCTGAAAAACCCAAGGAAGCGGCGAAGCCGGTCGAGCCGGTAACCGGCCGCTACGCATTCCATCAGATGTTCGCCGCCGCCCGCACGTGGTCGCCCGACATCCAGGGCCTGAAGCTGATCAGCATCAACCTCCCGGCTGTAAAGCATGTGGAAGGCAAAGCCGCCGCATGGCAGGTAGTCTTT
The DNA here is from genome assembly GCA_903881085.1 of uncultured Acidobacteriia bacterium. Lineage (GTDB taxonomy): Bacteria > Acidobacteriota > Terriglobia > Bryobacterales > Bryobacteraceae > CAIRSA01. The sequence continues at coordinate 61,897 of CAIRSA010000126.1, read as the reverse complement.
GTTTCGCAGGCCAAGCAGAAGTCGAAGTCTTGGACGTATTCAGTAGTGGAAGCGGAAGGCAATCTCCACAAAGGTGTTTTCGCCGGCTCCGAGGAAAGCTACTCCGGCCCGCGTGGTACCACCAAGCCGTTCAACATCGCGGCGCTGAAGTCCGATAGCGATGACGCCTTCAAAGTCGCTACCGGCAAGCCCACTGCCACGGAGTACGCGAAGAAGAACCCCACTAAAGAGATTCTCTATCAACTGGAATTGACCAATCGCTCGCCCAACCCGACGTGGCGTGTGGTGTGGGGCGAATCCGTGAGCTCCAGCAACTTCTCCATTGTGGTGGACGCCACCAGCGGACAGTATCTGGAGACGCTGCACTAGTGGTCACGTTCGATGATGTGAAAGCGGCGGCGGTGCGGATCAAGCCCATCGCGCACCGCACGCCCGTGCTGACTTCGCGCTGCTTTGACGCCGAAGCCGGCCTGCCCGTCTTCTTTAAGTGCGAGAATTTTCAGCGCGGCGGATCGTTCAAGATCCGCGGCGCCTCGAATCTGATCTTCTCCATTAGCGAAGCGGACCGGCCGCGCGGAGTGGTGGCGTTTTCGAGCGGCAACCACGCCCAGGCCGTGGCGATTGCCGCACGCAGCCGGAACATAAAGGCTACTGTAGTGATGCCGCTGGATGCCCCGCGCATGAAGGTGGAAGCAACGGCCGCCAACGGCGCTGAGATCGTCCGCTACGACCGCTTCAAAGATGATCGCGAAGTGGTCGCTCGCAACATTATTGACCAGACCGGCGCGATTCTTGTTCCCCCTTATGACCACGAAATGATCATGGCAGGCCAGGGTACTGCGGTACTGGAGTTGCTTGAGGATCATCCCGCACTGGACGCCATCATTACTCCGATCGGCGGCGGTGGCCTGGTTGCTGGTTCGGCGATTGCCGCGCGCGGCATGAACGGCAAAGTACGAGTGTTCGGCACCGAACCGGAAAATGCCAACGATACCTGGTTGTCGCTGCAGGCAGGCAAACGGGTGGAGATCCCGGCTCCAGATACGATTGCCGACGGTTTGCGCTCGCCCTCGCCCGGCCGGCTGACATTTCCCACGATTCAGGAACTTGTGGAAGCCGTGCTGACCGTCAGCGAGCAGGAGATCAAGGACACTATGCATTTTCTTGCCACCCGCTTGAAAATCATCGTGGAACCGAGCGGCGCGGTACCGGCCGCGGCGGTTCTCTTCGGCAAACTGCCAAAGGGCATTCAATCCATCGGCGTAGTCCTTTCCGGCGGAAACATGGACCCTGCGATGCTGGCCTAGATTCCTATGCGCGTTGGAGTCATCATCCTGGCGGCCGGTGCTTCCACTCGTATGGGAGCGGCCAAGCAGTTGTTGCCGTTTCGGGGCAGACCATTGATTTTGAATGCCCTGGATCAGGCGCTGGGGTCGGCGGCGGATGCGGTCTTTTTGGTGCTGGGAGCGAATGCGGAAGCCATTGGGGATGTCATGAGCGCGACAACCGCGTCCTTGGCAGCCGTGAAAGGATCGGTTCACCCGCATCTGGTTCAAAACCCCGACTGGGAGCAAGGCATGGGCACCTCCGTGCAGGCCGGGATGAAGGCCGCCCAAACCGCCGATCTTGATGCCGTCATCCTTATGCTGGGCGATCAGCCGCTCATCTCGCCTCAATTCCTCAATGACTTAATCGCTGCCCACCTGCTGACTGGCAAGCCGCTGGTCGCCGCCCGCTATGGCGGCACTGCTGGAGTTCCCGCCCTATTCGCCGAAGAACTGTTTGCGGACCTGCTGGCCACCCCCCCGGCCGCCGGCTGCAAACGTCTAATCGAGGCCAACGCCGCCCAAGCCCACTTCATCGACTGTCCCGAGGGTGAGTTGGATATCGATACACCTGAAGATTTGGCTAAGGCGAACGCCCTAGCTGATTGATTCAAAACAGGAATCGACACCTACCCCGCCAAGAAACTTCCCAAAATCATAGATTTTTTCAGTGTGGCTATATTTAATAGTAACTGGCGTACCCTTATTACCACGCGACAAAATCGCAGAAACGATTTCAGGAGTAAATAGTGATCACACTGAATGTGAATGGGAAGAACTACCCTAATATAACAGCGGATCCAGGCACGAAGATGCTCTGGGTGCTCAGAGACATCCTCAACCTTACAGGCACGAAGTACGGCTGTGGCATTGAAATCTGCGGAGCCTGCACCATTCTGGTTGACGGCCAACCGCAAAAGTCATGCGACATGGACCTTTCCGAAGGTGTAGGCCGCAAAATTACTACAATCGAAGGCATATCGGCCATGCCGAATGGGGCGAAAGTGCAACAGGCCTGGGTCGCCACGCAGGTTCCTCAGTGCGGTTACTGCCAGAGCGGCATGATTGTCGCGGCGACTGCCGCCATGAATGCAGGCCACCGCGGGGCAAGCATCATGAACGAAATCAACAACCTGTGCGTATGCGGCACTTACCAGCGGATTCGCGAAGCGGTTAGCACGATCAAATAAGGGGAACAGACCAGACATGACGCCAGTAAAAGATATCAAGAAAAAGTCTGCCCCTGAATCGGGCAGCAACCGCCGCAATTTCATTGTCTCCACGGCGGGCGGATTCACGCTCGGCTTTTTCCTGCCCAGTGGGGAGAATAGGGCGGAAGCGGCAACTCTCTTTGGGGGCGATCCGACCGAATTAGCGGTAAACTCCTGGATCCGGATTATACCCGATGACCCCAATAACTATGTAACCATTATGTTCGGCGGATGCGAATTGGGTCAGGGCTCTATGACCGGCCTGGCACAGATTTTGGCCGAAGATCTAATGGCCGATTGGAATCTGGTGAGAGTGGAACAGGCCCTGGGCGACGCCTCGTCTCCTGCCGTTTCTCCATTTTCCAACGATAAGGTGGTTACCTATCCTACCGGCGGCAGCAGCGCAATCCGCAACCGGTTCGTTACGCTGCGCAGGGTTGGCGCGACGGCGCGCGAGATGTTGATTGCAGCGGCCATGGCCGATACAACAGCAAACGGAGGCGGCGGATCCAGGGATAAGTACTATGCAAAGAATAACGTAGTTTACCGCAATGACAGCAGTGCGAGCTGGACATTCGCGAAATTGGCAGCGAAGGCGGCCAAGCAGGATAGTACGCTCCAACCGCCTCAGCCCTTCCCGGTTGGGAACAACAATTTCCGCATTATTGGTACGCCCGTCAATCGCGTGGACATTCCGCTGAAAGTCAACGGCAGCGCTGTCTTTGGTATCGATGTGCAGATTCCAGGCATGGTTTATGCCTCGGTGAAGCACTGCCCAACCATCGGCGGAACCGTTTCCGGCACGCCGCGATCCGGCCAGGGTACAACCGTAATTCCTCTGTTCGCTACCGACAGCCGCGGAGTGATTGTGGGTGCTTCAATTCCAACGCCCCCGCCGGCCAAAGGCCCCAGGTATGCACCAATCCCAGCCAATTACACCGCCGTGGCCGTGGCCCTCTATGACACCACCCACCCCACTGCCACATACCCCAACGCAAACACCTGGGCTGCGGTTCAAGCCGCTCAATCGGCACAGGTAACCTGGTCGATTCCGACCGGATCGGCCGATATCGATTCGGCGAAGATGGCTGCCACGGGAAAAGCGCTCCTTGATAACGATGTAGTAAACGGTGCACATACGGCTGTTCCGGCATGGGTCCTGCCCGGCACCCCCCCCGAAAACCAAGGCTATCCGGACAAGATACTCAGTGATCCAACCGTAACGGTGCTAACCTCCAATTACACAGTGCCCTATCTCGCCCATGCCTGCATGGAAGTGGTCAACTGCACGGTAAACCTGACGGCAACCGCCTGCGAAGTCTGGGCGCCCACGCAGAGCGCCGCTGGAGCGGTAAAGCTGATCAGCAATCTTACCGGATTGCCCTACAGCGCAATCACCGTCCACACCACCTTCCTCGGCGGCGGCTTGGGCCGTAAGATCGAATTGGACTTCGTGAGCCAGGCGGTTCAAGTCGCAATGGCCATCAAAAAGCCTGTGAAACTGGTTTGGCCGCGCAGCGAAGATTTCACCCATGATCAATACCGCCCGGGTGCCTGGATCCGCGTCTCGGCCGGCTACAAAGCAAAAGACAGCACCATCTATGGCTGGAAGTACCGCACCGTGACCCAGTCCATTGGCAAACAACGCGGCAACACCAATTGGGACGGCCAGACCGTGGAAGGTGCAGTCGCCCTGCACTATTCACTGCCCGACCGTTACACGGAATTTGTACCGCACCCGGCGCCTGTTCCGGTGGCTTACTGGCGTTCAGTCGGCGCGTCGATGAACTGCTTTGTTGTAGAGAGCATGATCGATGAACTGGCAAACGCCGCCGTGGTCGATCCCATCGTGTTCCGCAAAAGCCTTCTGCTCCAGAAAGGCGATAAGCGCGCGCTCCATGTGGTGGACATAGCGGATCAGAAGAGCCTGTGGCGCAATTCGCTGCCCAAGGGCCACGCCTGGGGTATCGCGTTCGGCGAAGCATTCGCCACCCAGGTTTGCCACGTAGTGGAGATTTCGGCTCCTTCGACAACCTCCATAACGGTGCACCGAGTCACTACGGTTGTAGATTGCGGCATCATGGTCAATCCCAACCAGATTGAAGCGCAGATGCAGGGTTCCATCGTCCACGGCATGGGCGCCGCATTATACGGGCAGATCACCTTCGCTAACGGCGTCCCCAGCGTCACGAACTTTAATAAGTACCGCATGGTTCGTGGCAAAGAAATGCCGGTGGTGGATGTATCAATCATCCAGGGCAACCTGAATCAGGGCGTGGATCCGAACACGCTCCAGATCGGCGGCATCGGCGAACCCGGGGTCCCTCCCATTGCCCCTGCTATCGCTAATGCCTACTTCCGGCTGACTGGCATACGCCAGCGCAGTCTGCCGTTCTTCCCTGGTTCTACTATGTCTGACGGTTAAGATCGGACAGGTGGAATTTTACATGCCGGCCGGGTTATTCCCATTACCCCGGCCGGCGATTTATGAAATAATCAGGCGACGGAAGTTGTAGATGAACGAACTCCAAGCCATTCTCGATCACTGGCGCAAAGCGCAGGAAACAAATCAGGACGCGGTTCTTGCAACCGTTGTTCACGTCACCGGCTCGGCCTACCGCCGCCCCGGGGCGCGTATGCTTATGCTGCCCGATGGAAGCAGAATCGGCTCCATCAGCGGCGGTTGCCTCGAGGGCGACGTTTCGCAAAAAGCGTGGTGGCTCACCGAAGACGGCAAGCCCGCGCTGCGCGTCTACGACACCATGTCGGAAGAAGACATCGTGTGGGAGTTCGGCCTCGGCTGCAACGGAATTATTCAGGTTTTAGTGGAACGCGTGGGTTCGGGCGCCGCTTGCGAAGCGCTGCGGTTCCTTGATGAGTGCCGCGCCAGGAAGACCGACGCGGTGATCTGCACCGTCGTCCGGTCGAGCGGCGAGAACGCACCCGAGGTCGGCGCGCGCCTGCACATGAGCGAAGGCAAGGCCTGCGGAGGCAGCCTGGCATCCACCGCACTGGAAACGGCGTTGCTGCAACACTGCGAGCGCGCCGCGCTGGAACGCAAAGGCCGCTTGGCCCGCCTGGAAAATTGCGAAGTTTTTGTGGAGTATGTGGGGCAACCACTGCCACTGGTAATCTTCGGCGCCGGCCACGACGCCATTCCGCTGGTCAACATCGCCAAGCAGGTGGGCTGGCATGTCACCGTGGCCGACGGACGCCCGGCCTATGCCAAGGCCAACCGCTTTCCGCAGGCTGACAATGTCGTGCACATCCGTCCCGCGGATCTGCTGGCCGGGCTCGACATCGGCCCCCAGACGGTGGTCGTATTGATGACCCACAACTATCCGCAGGACGGCAAGCTGCTGCAGCGGATTCTGCCACGCAACCCGCGTTATCTGGGTCTGCTCGGCCCCAAGGCGCGGACTGAACGGCTGTTCAAGGAACTCGGGGTGACGCTCGATGAAGGGGTTCTGAACGCACCCGTCGGACTCGACATCGGCGCCGACACTCCGGAATCGATCGCTCTTTCCATCGCCGCCGAAATTCAGGCCGTGATCTCCTCACGCCAGGGCGGCATGTTGAAACACCGCGAGGATTCCATCCACGCCCCGGTGATTGAAGAGGGCAAACCTGCCCAGCCCGATAGCGAGCGCATCCGGTTTGAGTTTGGCTGCGAACTGGCCTCCAGCAACTGATGGACAATTTACTTTAAAAGCAATCAAATCCCGGTTGGAGGGTGGCGCGGACACTCGTGTCTGCCGCGTCCCGACTTTTCGGGACGCCTTGTTTGCAACGCCGGGGCAAGCCTCGGCACGAGTGCCGAGGCGGCAGGCAAAAGTGCCTGCGCCACGAAGCGCAGGAGCATGTCCCCCCGTATCCAAAACAATAACTGAAAGGCCAAGATAATTAGCCGATAAGTATCCCTTGAGGAATTGTGTTGGCGATTGGCCCATTAAATGTCATTGTTGAGATCGAGATACTCTAGAGCTTCGATGGATAATCGGTTCCCCTGCCACAGGCAACTGTTGTTGCTGTCTCTGGTGCTTGCCTCGGGCGTGAGGGCGGGCGGACAAACTTCGCAGGATTGGCGGTTCTGGACGTCTGAGGACGGGATGGCGGAGTCGTTTTCCCGCAAGGTTTCTCTGAACGCCGACGGCACCGTCATTCTTCGTCATGGTCATATCCATTCCATGACCCTTCTCGATGGCTACCGCGTAAGACGGATCCCCGAACCAATTCCACCTGAATCGCGCGACTTGGCGAAACTCTCTCACGCTTACGCCGATGAAAGCGGCACCATATGGATCAGCGACGGTGGAACCATCCGTTATTACTACGGTGAAAGGTGGGCCACGCTGGAAATGCCGGACGCCGGCCAAACAGCAATCGCCGCGATTCCTGCCCCGGGCCGCCGGATCATGGTGCTTACCGGCGCCTCCCTTTCCTCGTATGATTCCAGCACGCGAAAGTGGCAGGTGCTGCAATCCGCGGCCGATACCCACATCGGCAAATTCTCAACCCTCGCCGCTGGCTTCTTCGGGGATTGGTGGGTAACGGGTGCCACGGGTCTTGGGCATTTGAGATGGGATTCCAGCGGCGGCAAGAAGGCGGATCGCCCCGTCTGGGCTGAGTTCAATGGCGGCAAGCAAAAACTGGTTTCCTTCTCCGAGCCCAATCCCACGCCCGACCACTCGTTATATGCGACGGCCCAGACCGGAGGCGGCAAAGTCTATGTCTTGCTGCGCTGGAACGCCCAGGGTGTAACGGAGCTGCATCGCTCTTCCAAAGCGAACCTGAAGGGATGGCAAGGTCCGGATGGAGATACGTGGTTCACCGAAGGCGCCTCGTTATTTCATCAGATCGCCGGAGCGACTGTCCGCATGCCCCGTGTCGGACTGTTGGGAAGCGTGTTCTACGATGTCGCCCCGCAGGCTACGGGTTCTTTTTGGATTGCAACATCCGATGGAGCGGTGCTCTATGCTCCGGCTCCCTGGCGAACGCCGGCGCCGGTCGCCGACCTTGACGCCACAGTGAACGCAATTACAGAAGACCGCCAGGGCCGCCTTTGGTTCGCCGCCAGCGATGCCCTGATTGAGCTGGACGGCGCAAATTGGACGCGCCATCCGATGCCCGCCGGCATCAGGACGCATTCTACTCACGTAACGGGCCTGTGGACAACGCCAGACGGAAGGGTCGTGGTGAAGGCCTACCAGAACGACCTCAATGATCTGTCACTCATCTTTGAACCTAAGACGAAGCGCTTCGCGCCGTTCCGATTTCCTGACGATTCTGAGATCGCCTTTATCTCGGCGCGTCCGGATGGCAAACTGTGGGTAGCAACTCGCGGAAAACCGAAGATTGGCATCTACGATGGCACGGAAATCACTCCTGTAATGGAGATGCCGAAATCCTGGAAGGGCGGAGATCTTCGTGCCATCCTGCTGACCAAGGACGGGACCTTGTGGCTCGGAGGAGTCAGCGCCCTCGCCGAGTACCACCATGGCAAGCTTCGAAATCAAGGCGCTGAAGCGGGGTACACGGAAGGCGCGGCCTTTGCAGTGGCTGAGGTAGGCGATGGACTGATTGCAGCAGGCGGTCGAAAGGATTTATTGCGGCTGAGTGGCGGCAAATGGACAGTCTGGAAGCCTGGTGTCGGCCGTACCAGGGCGATTTCAACTACGAAAGACGGGTCTATCTGGGTTGCTTCCGAAAAGGGAGCCCATCGCTTTTACAGGGGCAACTGGATCACGAACGAAGCAGAAGACGGGCTGAGCTCCACCGCGACGTACGGCATCTTCGAAGACAGCCAAGGGAGAATCTGGGCGGCCACCGGGCGCGGAATCAGCCTTTATTATCCAGAGTCCGATAAGGGTAGTCCTGAACTGGCCGTGAACATGTTGACCAACCCGAAGGAGGTGCCTCCGGATGGCACCTCAACCTTTTTCCTCGACGCCGCTGACCGATGGAATCGGACATTAAAGGAAAGAGTGCTTTTTTCCTCATGCCTGGATTCGGCTCCGTGCAGTTTGTTTCTGCCAGCCGATATGGTGACCGTTCGAAATCTCTCCCCGGGGTTGCACAGGCTGGCGTACAGAGCGATGGATCGCAATGGCAACGTCAGCACCCAGCAACAGGTGATCGAGTTCAAAGTTCAGGCGCCGTGGTACCGGCAGAATGCGGTCCTCGCCATCGCTGCGCTTGGCATGCTGGTCCTCGCTCTGTTTGTCTGGTCGCGCGTCTCATCGTACCGTCAAAGAACCCAACTGATCCAGGAACTGCACACGGCCAGGAAGGCGGCAGAAGCCGCCAGCGATCACAAGAGCGAGTTTCTGGCCAACATGAGTCACGAGATCCGCACACCCATGAATACCATCATGGGCATGACTCAGTTGACGCTGGAAACGCACCTGAACCGCGAACAGCAGGATTATCTGCAGACCGTGCGCAAAGCCGCCGATTCGCTATTGGGACTGCTGAACGACATTCTGGATTTCACGAAGATCGAAGCCGGCAAAATGGAGTTGGCCAACGTTCACTTCGACCTCCGCGAATGCGTGAACGATGCGATCCACACCTTTTCGTTCCACTCCTATGAGAAGAGCCTGAATCTCTCGGTTCAATTCGCCGAAGGCGTGCCCAGCTATTTGAGTGGCGATGAACAGCGCCTGCGCCAGGTGCTGCTGAATCTGATCGGCAACGCGGTGAAATTCACCGAAAGCGGCTTTGTGCGGTTGCTGGTCAGCGCGGAAGCGTCGCATGGCGGCAATGCACATTGTCTTCATTTCATTGTCGCTGATACCGGCGTAGGCGTCCCGGCCGACAAGCAGAAGACGATCTTCGCCCCGTTCGAACAGGGCGATGGCTCGAAGACCAGAAAATACGGTGGAACAGGTCTGGGCCTGGCGATTTCGGCAAAACTGGTGAAGATGATGAACGGCACCATCTGGGTGGAGAGCCCGTGGATCAATTCTGAAGATGGCGCAACCATGCCTGGCAGCGCGTTTCATTTCACCGCCAGTTTCGAACCCGGAGAAGCGCCGGTCCGGGCCAGCAATGTCCCGTCCAATGTGGGTTGCAGGCGGTTACGCATTCTGGTGGCGGAGGACAATCTGATCAACCAGAAGCTGATTGTGAAGCTGCTTGAAAAGCGCGGCCACCTGGTGTCTCTAGCCAGCAACGGGCGCGAAGCGGTGACCATCGTCCAACATCAGAATATGGACGTTGTGCTGATGGACGTGCAGATGCCCGAGATGGATGGCCTGCAGGCGACCGCCGAAATCCGCGAGCGCGAGCGGCAGACCGGCGAACACATTCCCATCATCGCCTTGACCGCCCATGCGATGAAGGGCGATAGCGAACGCTGCATAGCCAGTGGCATGGACGGCTACCTGTCAAAGCCCGTGCGCGTTCACGACCTGGAGAAGGCTCTGGCGGCTTTGGTTCCGCGCAAGCCGCAAGGGCAGCCTCAGACATCCTGACCTCTTCGCAAAATCGCATGAGCCAAAACCGCTTACTGACGTGCGCGGCGCGGTTAGCGGTTGCCTGCTTCTCCCCGAGCCGCGCACGTCAGTAAACGGTTCTTCGGGATCAATTGAATTTTCATTTTCCGGCCCAATTTCCGTCGAGGCCAGGATGTCTGAACCTAGCGAAACACGTCCGCCATTGCCCGCCGGACCTGCGCGTTCCGCATAAACCATTTCCAGACGGAGCCCGTGCGCAGGTTCTCCGCACTCAGTAGCGTGATGCCCGCGTCAATGCCAAGAACATCCTTGCCGGTCCAGCCGTTGGTGGGATGAAACGCATCGACAAATCCATACCGCTGATAGACTCTGTCGCCAAACTTCCGGCGCATCTCCATCAACGCCGGCACGCAAATCTCCGGCGTCAGCATCAACGAGCCGCCGGCGGCGCATGGCACTACCGATCCATCGATCGGACCTTTCGCCGGCGGCCCGCCCCAGGCCTTGTAGCCCTTCGCCGTATCGGACGCGGTAATGCCCCAGATGTTTTCCGAATAGCCGGGGAATTGCTCGCGAAGGTCGAGGCAGAACTGGCGATGCGCCCGCGTGGCCTTCACAGAGTTGTCGAACCAATCGGTGTGCGGCTCGCGCTTTTCGCGCTTTCCGCGAAAGTCGATCCAGGCCTGCGAATACTGATGCGTAAACAGAGTCGGGGCTCCGCTGATGTAGGTCTGGCCTGCATAAGTCACGGTGGGCCGCTTCCACGCATACCAGGAGTCCACCGGCAACGGAGTGGTTTTCGAAGCGATCCCCAGCAGGTACATGATGCCGAGCTCGCAATGGTGGTCCCACCAGCGCGGCGAAAATCCGGTCTCCGGCTTCCAATGCATGCTGATCATCGTGGGATGGCCGTTCTGGATCCACCTCCAGTCCATGCGGTCCCAAATCTTGGAGGTCAGCCGCGCAATCTCAGCGTCCTTATCGAAATACCCCTGCGCGCTAATCATGCCCGCCAGTAGCAGCGCCGTATCGATTGTCGAAACCTCGTTCTTATTCCAGCGTTGGCCCGTGGCGGAGTGCTCAAAGTGATAGAACCAGCCGTGTTCCTGAAAGGCCTTATCGGCGTAATAATGGAGCACGGCCAGCACCCGCTCGCGTGCCTGTGCCCGCGTGATCCAGCCGCGCTCACTCGCAATGCACATGCCTGATAAGCCGAAGCCAGTGGCCGCGCTCGACGCCCACGGCCGCGCGTCAGGCTCCTGGTTGTGGCTCAGCGCGCGGTCACGCACCAAGCCCGTTTCGCTGCCCGCCTGTTCCCACATAAAGAGGAACGACCGGTGCGAAAGGTCTTCCAGAAACGCGTCCTGCTCCCTGGTCAGCTTCGGCTTCGCCGCCGCTGCGCAAGCCAGCGGAATCGTGCTGAGCAAACTGCGACGTGTCATCATGGTTTTCAAGCTCACTGGAAGAACTGTTTGCGGTGCTGTTCCGCATACATCTTCATGCGCGAAGCCACCTCAGGATACTGATCGATCACGTTGATAGTCTCGAACGGATCCTTTTCCATGTCGAACAGCGACAGCCCGATCGACGCCTGGCGGAAGACACCCGGCTTGCCGTTGTTGCCCGATTCGACCAGTGTCCGATAGTTGTGCGGCACATGCAGCTTCCAATGGCCATCGCCGCTCATCACCGCCTCAAATTGGTTGCCCGTGGTGAACGCGTAGAACTCGTGCGGATTCACAGCACCGGGCTTATCCGCGATGACGTCCCAAACATTCAAGCCATCGATGGGGTTCTTCGGCAGCGGCGCGCCGGCCAGGCCTGCGATGGTGGGCAACAGATCGATCGTACCCCACGCTTTGTTCGAAGCCGCCCCCGCTTTGATCTTTCCTGGATACCGCACGATGCATGCGCTGCGCGTGCCGCCATCGAAGCCCGTGCCTTTGGCTTCGCGGAACGGCGTGGCGCCGGCATGGTTGCCATAGCTGGTCCACGGGCCATTGTCCGAAGTGAAGACCACCATGGTGTTGTCGTCGAGGCCATTGTTCTTCAGCGCCTTCAGAATCTCGCCGATCGACCAATCGATCTCCATCATCACATCGCCGTACACGCCAACGCCCGATTTGTCCTTGAACTTTTCACTGCGGAACAGAGGCACATGCGGCATCGATTGCGGCACATACAGCAGAAACGGATTGGCCTTATTGCGGTTGATGAAGTCCACTGCATGTTCCGTGTACCAGGTGGTGAGCATAGGCTGCTCCTTCGGCGTCATTCGCTCCACTTTGACTTTGCCATTCTCCCAGAATTGCAGCGGCTTGCCTGCGTAATTCTGCGGGCTTTCCGGATGAACCTCCCACATGTCGTTTGAATACATGAGCCCGCACGATTCATCGAAGCCTCGCGCCGGCGGCCGCGTATCGGGCTGATCGCCGATATGCCATTTGCCGAAGACCGCGGTCTTGTAGCCTTTCTGCTGCAGCACCTGCCCCATGGTGGCGAAGCTTGGATCCAGCCCGCGCGCCCCCGGCCCGTGCGCGCCAAACACTTTGGTGCGGCTCGGGTAGCAGCCGCTCAGCAGCGCCGAGCGAGACGCCGAACAGACCGCCTGCGCCACATAGAAATTATTGAAGCGGCAGCCTTCGTTCGCCAGTCGCTCCACGTTCGGCGTGGCGTACGCCGGATGCCCGAAGGGCTTGAAATCGGCCCAGCCGGAATCATCCAGCAGAATGATCACGAAGTTCGGCGTGCCCGCCGCGTGCGCCTTCGTCGCCAGGCCCAAGGAAGCTAGGCCAGCGCCGGCTGTGTTCTTTAAGAAATCTCTACGGTTCATGATTTTGCCCCTATCCAATGTGCTAAAAACTAAAGCGCGCCTGCAACTCTACAATCCGCCCCGCGAAGGCTCCCTGCACCTGCCCGAACTGCGGATTGCTGGTAACGCCATCGTTGCTGATGGCCGTGGTCGGCGTCGGATTCAAGTTTACTTTGTTGAACACGTTGTATGCGTTCATCTGCAAATTAAGCTTTGCGTTTTCGCCCAACCCTTTCACCCGCGGCAAAGCGAACGCCTTCGCCAGCGTGGCATCGAAGCCGAAATAGCCAGGCCCGCGGAAACTATTCCGTGTAACACCGGGCGCCGGCGGAATGCCCGTTGTGGCAAACGTAGGCAACGTGAAGTAAGTCAGTGCCCCTTTGGGGAAATTACCATTCGGTGCTTCAAAGGTGCTGTTACTTGTGTCGCTGCCCGCCCCGCCCAGATACGACCCCGGCCGCAAGTTACGGTATCCGCTGTTCGGATAAAGAAGGTCGACCCGCGTGTTGTAAGTGGGGGTCCACGGAAAACCGGAGTGCGCGTTCATGATGCCGCTCAGCGTCCAGTTCCCCGCTACCTTTTCCATCCAGTTGTGACTGCCGCGGAACAGCGTCGGCTTCCACACGCCAAACAGCTTGAAGTTGTGCGTCACGTCGTTGTCAGCCGGTCCCTTCCACGTATTGATGTCGAACGGATACGGATCCGTGTAGTAATCCTGCGAACCCTGGTCCGTCGTGCGGTTCAGCCGGTACTGGAAGTCAATCGTGAACGCTTTTGAAAAGCGATGTTGCACTTGCGCCAGCATTGCGTTGTGGCTTGCCGAACCCTCATTGGTAAACCACGCCAGCGTGTTCACCTTCGGGTTCGGATTGGCTGAATAGAGGAAGTGCAGCGGCAACTGCAGGCTGTAATTGCGGCTCTGGCTGCCCTGGTAGCCAATGTTGGCCATCCACGCATGTCCCAAATCATACTGCACATCCACGGAATAACGATAAGTGGTCGGCGTGTTCTGGAACGCCGGGAAGCCCTGTAAGTTGACCTTCGCGCCGCCAATCGACGAGTTCGGCAGCCCCGATACCGCATCGAATGTATTGATCGTTGCCGGGTTCGAAGGATAGCCTGTAAACGCATTGATGTCGCCCGGCACGGCATACAGAATGCAGCAATTCGTGGAGTTCAATGTCAGGCTCTGTGTGAACGGCGGATTGCTTCGGCCGTTCGACAAAGTGGCCAGCTGTTGCGTGTTAAAGCCGACGCCAAAGCCGCCGCGCACCGCCATCCGCCGATTCGGCGCCCAGGCGAAACCCACCTGCGGACCGAAATTCTTCTTCGAGGTCCCGGTCAGGTCGCCGCCCTTTTTGATGGCAAGTCCGGTCAGCGCCGCGGAACCCTGCCCTAGCACGGGGTTACTGATCTGGCCATTCAACTCACTCAGGGGCGAGTAATATTCCCAACGCAAACCAAAGTTGATCGTAAGATTCGGCCTGAGCTTCCAATCGTCCTGCACATAGAAAGCCATGTTGTTGAACCGCAGATTTTTGCGGTTATCGGAAGGCTTGCCAGTCAGTGGATCGAAGTTACCCGTCTCCTGATACGGCGCATCGTTGGCGTAATTCCACAGGTTGCGGAAGTTGTAAGTGGGCCGCGCCGCGCCCGTGGTCGTATCGAGAAACTTTGAGCGCGAAAACTCGCCGCCAAACTTGAATGAGTGCCGCCCTTGAATCCGGCTCAGCGTATCGCGCGCTGTCCACGTACCCTGATCGAAGATGCCCGGTCCGGCCAGCCCCCATCCCGGCAATGCGACGTTCCCGAACGCGTCAAGCGTGCTCGTCGGCAACCCCCACGGCAAGGCATTCGACGCTAATTCGTCGTAGTTCCAGCCGCTCTTTCCGAAGCGCGCTTCATTCAACATGGTGGGCGAGATGGTGTGATTCCAAATGCCGGTCCACGATTGCGACAGCCTCTCGCTGGTCCAATGGCTGGCATCGCGCGCGCGTCCGTTGACGGTGTTGGCCGTAGTCGGCACGCTGTAAATGCTGAATGCAATCAAATCGCGCGAGGTTGCCTGATAATCCAGCCTCCCGTTGAACTGCTGGTTCTTCGATTTGCTGGGTGTCGCCGTAATCACCCGCATCACATCGGGTACTCCGTCGAAACCGCCGCCAATGCCGAACGGTGTGCCCGACTGGCCAAACGTTGGGTCCGTAGTGCCCAGTGCTGTGGACAAAGGCGAACCGATATCAAGCCCGCCTGAAACATCCTTGCACTGCGTGGCCGCAAGTCCCGCCTGCGCGCAGGTCAGATTCGACAATCCGGCCGCCAGCGGAGTCTGCCCTGGAAACGAAAGCGTCCTGCGTGCGATGCTTCCCGTGCGCCCGGCGGATTGCAGGAACTGCGGCGTTTCAAACCACTGTGTGCCCGACCCGATGCTGGAGTTGCGCAGCGTTTCGTACGAGAAAAACGAGAACAGCTTGTTCTTCACAATCGGCCCGCCAATGCCGCCGCCCTGTTGGTTGAAGCGGTTCGCATCGCGCCGTACCGGCGTCGGATTACCAGGACCGTTCCAGCGCTGAAACGCATTCAAACCCGGCCGGTGCCACTTGAAGAATCCGCTGCCGTGAAATTCGTTGGTGCCGTTCTTCGAGATGATCATGATCTGCGCGCCGCTGCTGCGCCCGTTCTCCGCGGTGTAGTTGCTCGCAATGACGCGCACTTCTTTGATCGACTCTTCATTCGGAGTCAGCACGGCCGACCCGCCCCACGACACGCTGTTCACGCCCACGCCATCCACCTGAATCAGATTCGAATTCGGACGCGTACCGTTAGCCGTAATCTGAGGGCCGTTCTCAATGAAGAAGATGCTATTCGCCGGACCAGCCGACGGCCGGTTCGAACCCGGCATCTGCGTGGTGCCACCCGTGTTCGTCTGCGCTCCATCGCCGAACACGCCAGGCGCCAGCCGCATCAACTGAAATGGATCGCGGCCCATCGACGGCAGATTTTCGATTTCGCGTTCGCCCAGCGTCCCGCCGATGAGCGCCGACTGCGTGTCGATCAAAGGCACCGAGCTCTCGGACACGGTCACTGATTCCGTAACCTGGCCCGGCTCCAACTGGACATTGAGGGCGCGCGTCTGTTCCGCGTCAACCCGAACGTCACTGAGAATCTTCTTTGAAAAGCCGGTCCGCTCGACGGCTACTTTGTAAGTGCCCGGAGCCAGCCCGGCGAAGTTGAAGACTCCGCTTTCGGTGGTCTTGGTGGATCGCGCGATGTTCGTCTCATTGCTGGTGAGCGTGATCGCCGCGCCAGGAACCAGCGCGCCGCTGGGATCGGTTACTGTCCCTTGAATGCCGGCGCGGTATTGCCCATAAGCCGCCGCGCCAATCAGAAGCGAAATCAGTATGGCCCATCGAGGCGCCATGTTCTTACGAGGAACGTCCATCTTCGACCTCCTTCAACACCAATGCTCAAATGCCTGTTTCTGAAACGCGAACAAACGCGCTGTACCGCACCGCAACCCGCCCTCGCGCCGGAATCCACCGGTACCCCGGCACGCCAAACATCCCCCCGCGATCTATCATCTGTCGCCGTGTCTCCGGCATCGGAGACACACCAAACTCCATCCCACGCGTCAACGCCTGCCCATTCCAAGGCGTGTTCGTGCGGCTATGGTTCTCCTCCCAAATCCCCAGCCAAGGAAAATCCGCTCGCGTCCACTCATACCCAAACAGCACCTTATGCGTAGGCGACCACGCCGAAAAATACACGCTCTCCCGCGCCGGGTCCATCAAATGCGCACTGTACGCGCCCGACACTGGAGCATCGATATAAGTCCGCATATCCACCGCCCCGCCGTCCTTCGTCGGAGCCATCGGCCAATCGAACTCCGCCGCGGTCTTCATATACCCGTCCGCCCCGAACTCGCCCTCAAACACCTTCGACCGCGTGCACGGCGCATCGAACCGCGTCCGACCCACCTCGATAAACGGCGGCCCCAGCGTCACGTGCTGCGTCCAGCCGATGGGCCGGTCCGTCGCCGTCAGGTTCTCCACCGTCTCGTCAAACGTGACCGTGTCGCCTTCCAGCGACATCGTCCGAGTGAACGCCAACTGCGCATGCGGAAACGTCGCGCGCATCGTCAACGCATTGGCCGACGACTCGATCGCATGCTCCGCCACCGAAGCCTCGCCATGCACCGTCAACCCCGCCGCAGCCTCCTCGGCCGACACGCCGCCAAAAATATCCAGGCACAGGTTATGCCCCATGATCCCCGCCAGCAGCTTGCTCTCCGCGTCCGCGCCGTATTCAGGATGCTTCGCCGCGTCGTACGACGAAGGCTCAATCGTCGGCCACGGCGGCGTCCACAGCGGATTCACGCCCGTCTTCTTGTCCAAAATCTCGGCCACATGGCCGCCTTCCACCATCACGGTTACGCGCACCTGTTCGTTCTCAAGCTGAACCGCGCGCCGGTTGCGATATGTTGTTTCCGCCATCACCTAGGAACGTATCATAATTGAGGTAACCCTGACTATGTTGCTCACACTCTTTTTGTTGATGGCCGCGCGCTTTTGGGAAACCAAGCCGTCCACCGATTGGACGCTGCAGGAACTGGACACCTTTGTCTCCGATTCCCCGTGGGCGCAGACGATTCGCACCTCCGGCACCGCGCCGCCGGCGATCCTCTACCTGGCCACCGCCGCGCCCATGCGCATAGCGGAAGTCGAGGTGCGCCGCCGCTACGTGCGCGCCGGCGGACCGGTGGACAACATGCACGAGGACTATGAACTGCTGCTGCGCGAAAACGAAGGCCAGATCATCGCCGTCGCCGTGAAGCTTCAACAAAGCGAGTTCCCCGATGACGCCGCCGAAATCAAGAAAATGGAAGACCAGTGCCAGCTGAAAGTGGGGCGCCGCAAGTTCAAACTCTCCGGCCACTTCGCGCCGTCGCGCACCGATCCCTATCTGCGCCTCATCTTCCCGCGCGAAGTCTCGCCGAACGACAAATCGCTCGACATCCAGGTCTACGTACCAGGCCTTTCCAGCCCCTACCGCGAAGCGCGCTTCCCACTGAAGGACCTGATCTACAAAGGCAAGCTGGAATTCTAACCCGTATATCCACACACGCCGGCACGCGGCGAATTCGGAATCGGCATGCACATCTCCGTTCCGCAGTCATGCGCCTCGGCGCAAGTGTCGCACAGCCACCCTTTGTCATTGTCATTACAGTCCGCACAGATTTGTGTTGCAGGCAGAGCGCCGCAGATCTGACAAACGACAACCGGGGCATCGTTTCTGGCAAGCAATTCCACACTCTGTTTTTTCCCGGGGGCGTCTCGATATCCGGCAACCTTGATAATCAGTTCCGTGGTTGAGCCAAAATCGTACTCATAGGTGAACACCATTCCTGGTTTAATGATCTCGTCCAGTGATTCATCCATTGATTCGGAATACTCGTCTCCGTCGATGGTGAACGCACTCATGTGGTCGCAGCATTCGAGCCAAATTCGGCGCAGGAAGGCGTCCAACGTAGATAAGGGCGAATCTGCTGGGACGGCCAAATGCATCCAATACTTTTTGGCATAACGGCCGTCAACAAACAAATGAAAGCTGGGATTGGCCGGTCGCTTTGTAACGGGGGCCTTTGGGTCCGGAACGCCGCAACGTTGTATGTGGCGAGTCATCTCAACCCGCTTCACTGTCGTTCCACAAATACTGCAAATTCCTTGGCTCATATTTACCTTCATTATCTGCCGGAGAACCACAACTTCGCCGTCGCATCCGACTTGAAAAATTCTAGCAGCCGCCCCGCCACTTTCTCACGGCCCGATGGCGAGGGATGCGTGCCGTCCTCTGCCGTATAATCCTCGCGCTTGTAACTGAGCCCGTCTTTGTTGGCATTCACGCCATCGGCCCACAAATACGGCCCCCACGCGAGCCACGGCTCCGTCACCGCGCCCTTGCCCGCGATCTGATCGGCGATCAGCCACTTCACCGAAAACCCGCCCTCATACGCGAACGGCTCCGGATTCAGCGGGCTTGCCGCATAGCCCGCGTAAGTGCGGCTTGAAAGAAACGTGATGCGAATGTTCGGAAACTTCTGCTTCAAGTTGCGCACCGTGTCGGCCAGGTTTTCCTGCAGCTCTTTCGCCTCGGCCGGAAACGCGCGCGTTGGTCCCGGATTCGCCTGTAGCACCCATGCCGCTTGCACCTGTTTCGCCGTCACACCCGCCGCTTGCAGCCGCTGCGCCACCACCTCCCAGAACGGAGTCTTAGGGCTCGCCGTCACCCACGCCACCTGTGAACCCTGCGCCCCATCCACAATCACCAGATTGCGGTTCAGCGACTTGTCTTGCGCGGCGAGCTTCTGGAACGCCTGGAATTTCATCGTCGTGTTTGACATGCCGATGGAGATGAGCACGATCTTTCCATCGGCCGCCGGACGCCCCTCGGCATCCAGTGGAACGATCTTGCGCGCCTGCTCCATGCCGGCCTTCATATGGGCCTCGGGCATCGTGTTCACGCCACCCGGATACAAGCCGCCCTGCTCGCCTTTGTACATGCCCTTGCCCAACTCCGGCAACGGCACCAGGCCGGTGGATTCGCGCGACGGATGCTCGGCGATCCACTGCTTGCGGTCCACCTTGCCGTTCGATTGCAGGTGTGCCCGCTGTTCGGGCGTCAGGCCTTCGATGGTGCGGCGGCGGAAGTCGGCCTGATCGGGAGCCGCCGGTTGACCAGTGCCCATTTCGATCGCCTTCTTCACCGCATCGCGTCCCTCCTGCGTGGAAAACAGCGCGTGCGGCGTGTTGGGCACGAAGTGAATCTGCTTGGCGCTCGTCACCTTCGTCGCGTAGGCAAGGCCCGCTGGCACGGGCTCGCCGCAATCGGTGGCGCCAAACAGGAAGAACATCTTCGTCTTCGGATAATTGAGCACGGCCCCTGGATGCAGCACGCTGTCGCCCAGCAACTGCTCCGTGGTGGGTGTGGCCGAGACCTGCTTGCATACGCCGTTGTTGGGGCCGAGCATGCAGCCCGGCACGCATTCGATCACGCCTTTGGGAATAATGCTGGCGCACATCTTCGTCCACTCTTCCGAAGGCTGCGACTGGCACACAAAGTCGAGCCGGGCGGTGGGCGGGCCAGATGTTGGAATCGCCACATCGAGGATATCGCCGCGTCCGTACGCGGTCAGCGCATAGCCGATTTCGGCCGATCCGCCGGAATTGCCCGTAGCAACGAACTTGCCACCGGTATGAACTTTGTCGTGCACCCATGTCAGCAGCGTGGCATAGCGGCAGGCCTGCTTCTTCAGGCCACCTTCGGCCGTAACCCAGCCGCCGTCCCACTGCCGGTCGACGACGCGAAAGCCCATCGCCGCCAGTTCACCAACAAACGCCTGCACCGGTGGCTGCGCCGCATAGAATCCGCCGCCGTTGCCGCCGCTACCCAGCACAACTGTGCCGCGTTGCGGCCTGCCCGCCGCGGGCTCAGTGATCCGCACCGACGCCCGCAGATCTCGAATCTCAGGGCAACTAACCACGACAATCTTGCACGCCGTGTTGGCAACAGGCCCGGCCGGACAAGAGGCATCCTGCACCTGCACCCGTCCCAGCTCACCACCCGCAGCCAAAGCGCAAGCAAGCGCAAACAAAGGAATCCGCATGCTCTAAATACTATCGATTAATTGGGGTCAGAGACCACTGACACCTCTGGCACCGATTTTTCTTTGAGATTTTTTCTTGGGAATCCACACTTTCATACTTCATGGCCAGACCAATTCGATTTGTGGTTCCAGGGTTGCCGCACCATGTCACGCAAAGAGGCAACTACAAACAGAAGACCTTTTTTGATGAAAAGGACTACAGCCTCTACTTGAGACTCTTAAGGGATCATTCGAAGCATTTCGAAGTCGCAATCCTTGGTTATTGCCTGATGCCCAATCACACCCATCTCATTCTGGTTCCTCCCAAAGCTGATTCCCTCTCCAGGCTAATGCAGCGACTTCACGCGGACTATGCCCGATGCATTCACCTCCAATACGGGCAAATGGGTCACTTGTGGCAAGCCCGTTACTATTCAGCTCCGATGGACGAGCACCATTTTTGGCAGGCGATGGTTTATGTTGAGCAAAACCCTGAGCGTGCCAAGCTGGTCAAGGATTGCTGGGAATGGCCTTGGTCAAGCGCCGCAGCTCATTTGTCGGAATCAGGCACTGATCTGTTGGATCTCAAATTATGGAATCAGCAGTTTACTGGCGAGTCGTGGCGGGAATACTTGAAGCTTGGTGTCACTAATGCTGATATCCTGCAAAGAATTCGCGAGTCTACCGTTAGCGGTTGGCCAATAGGTTCGCAGGACTTTCTTGCCGAGTTGGAAAAAGCACTCGGGAGACCTGTTCAGCCACGTGCCGCTGGAAGGCCCTTTCAAGTTGCAAGGGCAGGATAATAATTAATTGGTGGCAGAGGTGTCAGAGGTCTCTGACCCTAATTAACGTCGCCCCTCACTTCCCCGTATAAATCTCCGGAGCCCCAATCGCCTCAGTCATCTTCACCGGCAACCGCCACACCGCACTCCCCGCCTTGTCCGTAAAATACAGCGTCGAAGCCGACGGCTTCAACGTATCCCCATCCGCCCACAACGCATAAAAATCCGCCTTCGCATTCACCGGCTTCTTCGCATACGTGTGGTTCACCGTCTTCGACCGCGTCAACTGCTTCACCTTGCTCCACTCCCGCCCCTGATCGATACTCGTCCACATCACCATATCCCCGCCCGTCGTGAAAGGCTGCGGTCCCGGCGCAGTCGGTGCGATCACGCGCCACGTGCCATCCGACTCCACATACAAAGGACCATAATCATAGTTGTGGTCCGAAGTGGTGAAGTCCAGAATCTCCCACTCCTTCCGCGTCCACCGCGCCGTCTTCCACTGATACGGCCCATTCTTCGGCCCCGGCTCAAACCCCTTGCTCGTCAAAAACAGAATCACCGGATTCCCGCCCGCATCGAACTCCACGTTCTTCAAATAGACCAGCAGCTTTTCCTTTGCATAATCGTGCACCAACGCCGCCGACTGCATCTCTGTCAACGGAGTCTTCACCGCCTCGCCACTGACAGTCTTCCAAGTCTTCCCCATATCCGCCGTCTCCAGATAATACAGGTTCGTCCGCGCATTCAACCCTACCGGCGTTGGATGAACATTGAACACCGTCGCCACCCGATTCCCGCGCGCCGCCGTGATCTGATAGTGCCCCATCTCCATCCGAGCCAGCGGCGTGGGCTCTGTCCATTCCTTGCCATCCGCGCTCGTTGTCCAAAACAGATTCCGCTTTCCCTGCTGATAAATCGTGTGCAAAAACAGAAAACCCTTGCCCTGAATAAACCAAGGATGCCCGTAACTGAAATTGGTGGTGCGCTGCAGGGTGAAGCCGTCAATCGAGTACGGCTTGTCGCTGCGCCAGATAAACGCCGGCCGCGCCACGCCATGGGCATTCGAAAAGATCCACAGGTAGCCGTTGTTATCGATCGACATCACCGCATTGTCATGCGCGTCATCGGTCTTCTTGTTCGCCAGAATCACCGGCCGCGGCACCATGCCCGTCCGATGATCGAAATACGAAACCATATGCAGCAATTCCTGCTTGCCCGTCACCGTTCCACCGTACACAAAAAACGTCTTATCCACCGCCGCCGAATAAATCGCGATGGGCGACTGTTGCTGCGGATAAGTAGCAAATCCGCCGCTATATTTGTACACATACTGGTCATTGGTAGGCTGATTAAAATACCAGATGCCGCGGTAGCCATCGTCCCTCGGCATGTCTTCCCCAAAAGCACAAGCAATCGCCATGAGGGCAAATCGAAATCTCATCATCGTGTCCTCTTTAGCTATATGATAGGGCCTCCCGCCCCCGCGAGTCTCTAGGACAATTTCCCCAGCATTTGACAAGAATCCGCCATTCATGCCAAACTGACTGGCGTCTGCACCCGTCTCGCCAGACCCGTCTACGTGCGACTTGATCGACGCAACAAGAGGTTCTGGAAAATGAAATACATCATCTTCGCCGCACTCTCTATTTCCGTTGTAAATGCGCAAAGTGGCCGCCAATACGGCCCCGGCCGCATCTGGTGGGAGGCCGGCAAAGGCGGCGCGCTCGCCTTGCAGGAAGAGTACGACGACCCCACCGGCCTGCTCGGCCTGATCAACGCCAAAGGCTACGTCCGCACCGATGGCAACGCCTTCTTCGAACCGCTTGGCTCAAACGGCCGCGGCTGCATCACCTGCCACCAGCCCTCCAACGCCATGAGTGTTACCGCCGTCGCGGTGCAGCAACGTTGGACCGAAACCGCTGGCAAAGATCCCCTCTTCGCCGCCGTCGATGGCTCCAACTGTCCCGACCTTCCGCAGGCCGACCCGCGCTCGCATTCGCTGCTGCTCGAACGCGGACTGTTCCGCATCGGCCTCCCCTGGACCGCGAAAGAATCAGCCGCAGCCGAATTCGAAATCGAACTGGTGCGCGACCCCGCCGGCTGCAACAACAGCAAGCTGTACGGCATGAAGAGCCCCAATCCAGCCGTCTCCGTCTACCGCCGTCCACGCATCGCCGCCAACTTGAAACACATCGCCGAAGGCCCCGCAGGCAAGAGTTTCATGGCCGATTCGCGCGAGCCCACCCTGCGCTCGCAGGCCATCAACGCCGCCATGATTCATGAGGAAGCCAAAGCGCAGCCCACCGAAGAGCAGCTGCAGCAGATCCTCGATTTCGAAACGCAGATCTTCGTCGCCCAATACTCCGATCTGCACGGCGGCCTCACTGAGGAAACCGGCGGCCCGCACCTCGGCCGCGAAACGCTCGTCAAAGCGGACAAAGGACTGCCTGACGCCTCTTCTTTTGACACCTGGAAAAACCCCGACATCAACTCCGACATGCAGCGCCTCTTCCGCGCCTCCGTGGCCCGCGGCAGCGCCGTCTTTTCCACCCGCTGCGCGTCGTGCCATCAGTCAGGCAGTGAACGCTGGAAAGATGTAGGCACATCCAACGTCGCTTCTGAAAAGCAGGCCGCCGCCGATCTCCCGCTCTTCCGCATCACCTGCAACAGCACCGCCACACCGCACGCCAAATGGGGCCGCGTGATCTATACGCAGGATCCCGGTCGCGCCCTCATCTCCGGCAGATGCGCCGACGTCGGCTCGATAGTCGTGCCGCAACTGCGTGGACTCTCCGCTCGCGCGCCGTATTTTTCCAACGGCCTGGCGCCCACGCTCGAAGCGATCGTAGAATTCTACGATCAGCGCGGCGGCATCCACCTCGACAAAAATGAAAAGCAGGACCTCGTCAATTTTCTGAGCGTGCTATGATCGCCCGCATGAAGCCAATGGTTGGTGTAATGCGAAGCATGGTGGCGCAGGCACTTTTGCCTGCCGCCTCGACACTCGTGTCGAGGCCCGCGCGTCGAGATGAGTCTCGACGTGGCAGACACAAGTGTCCGCGCCACTTGGCCTTGTGCATGTTTCTTCTCCCGCTCACCTTGAGCACCGCCGCCGCCCAAACCGTCACCGTACTGCACGCCAACCGACTGCTCGATGTCGAATCAGGCCGCATCCTCACGCCCGGCGAGGTGCTCATCCGCGGCGAGCGGATCGTGGAAGTGGGCACCAAAGTCGCCCATCCGCCAGAAGCGCAAACCATCGACCTCGGCGACCGCACCCTCATGCCCGGCATGATCGACGCGCACGTCCACCTCTTCCTACACCCCGGCGCTGAAGACCTCCAAACCGTGGAAGAGTCCGTCCCACAGCGCACCATCATCGCCACCCTCGCCGCCCGCGACGACCTCATGGCAGGCTTCACCGCCGAACGCGACATGGGCACCGAAGGCGCAGGCTCCGCTGATAGCGCCGTACGCAACGCCATCAACAAAGGCCTGATTCCAGGCCCTCGCATGCGCGTCAGCGGCAACGCGGTCGATATCCTCAACGGCCACGAAGACGCCACCCGCTTCAATCCCGATCAACACGTGCTGCCCAACGCCACCTGGGCCAACAACGCCGCCGAACTGGTAACGGTAATTCGCGGGCAGTTCAAAGAAGGTGCGGACTTCATCAAGATCTACGAAACCGGCCGCGACTCATTCCGCAATGGCATCTTCTCTACTCCTTATCAATACACCGAGGCGGAATTGAAAGCCGCGGTCATGGAAGCGGCCCGCGTCGGCAAGCGCGTCGCCGTGCATGCCACCGGCGAACCGGGCACACTCTACGCCGCACGTGCCGGAGTCGAATCCATCGATCACGCCCGCCAGTTGAGCGACGAAACCATGCGCATCATGAAAGCGAAACAGATCTTCGCCGTCCCAACGTTCACCATCGCCGACTACTTTGCTGAACACGCCGAAGTGCCCGCGCAGGCCGATGCGCGTCGCGCCACGCTTGCATATCACGCCGCGCAATTTCGCAAGCAGTTGGCCGCCGGAGTGCCCGTCGCCATGGGCTCCGACGTTGGTCCGTTTCCCCACGGCACACAGGCGCGTGAATTTGAATTGATGGTTAAATACGGAATGACGCCACTCGCTGCCATCCAGGCAGGCACATTGAATGGCGCAAAACTGATGGCCTTGTCCGGCCAGATCGGTGCGCTCAAGGCAGGCTATTTCGCTGACGTCATCGCCGTCGAAGGCGACCCGCTCGCCGACATCAAAGCCCTGCAAAAAGTTTCCTTCGTCATGAAGTCCGGCATCATTTACAAAAAGCAATGAAGCAACTCTTCCTGTTCTCGCTGCTCGCTCTCAACGCCGCCGCAGCCGCGCGCAACGTCACCATCATCCGCGACACCTGGGGCATCGCCCACGTCTACGGCAAGACAGACGCCGACGCAGTCTTCGGCATGATCTACACCCAAGCCGAAGACGACTTCAATCGCGTGGAGAACAACTACCTGCTCTCCATGGGCCGCAGTGCCGAAGCGGAAGGCGAATCGAAGATCTATCAGGATCTGCGCATGAAACTCTTCATCGATCCCGCCGAATTGAAGCGCCAGTACGCAGCCAGTCCAGCATGGCTGCGCAAGTTGATGGACGCCTTCGCCGACGGCCTGAACTACTACCTCGCCAAGCACCCCGCAGTGAAGCCGCGCGTCATCAAACACTGGGAGCCGTGGATGGCGCTGAGCTTCACCGAAGGCAGCATCGGCGGCGACATCGAACAGATCCGGCTCCCCGCTCTCGAAGCCTTCTACGGCAAGACAACGCCGAAAGAAATCGCGGCGAACATCCTGCCGGCAGATGAAGAACCGCGAGGCTCCAACGGTATCGCCATCGCACCTTCGCACTCGGTCTCGCACAATTCACTGCTGCTGATCAATCCGCACACCTCGTTCTTCTTCCGCTCGGAATTGCAGATGGTCAGCGGCCAGGGCCTCAACGCCTACGGCGCTGTCACCTGGGGCCAGTTCTTCATTTATCAGGGCTTCAATGATCGCGCCGGGTGGATGCATACTTCGAGCAAAGTCGATTCAATCGACGAATACCTGGAAACGGTGACGCAGAAAAACGGCCACTACTTCTACAAATACGGCGACGGCCAGCGCCCGGTCATCGAAACCGTCATCGCCATCCCCTACCGCACCGCCACCGGCATGGCTGAAAAGAAGTTCACCACCTATCGCACGCACCACGGCCCTGTGATTCGCGAAGCCAATGGCAAGTGGGTCAGCTATCGCATCATGCAGGAAAACATCAAGGCGCTGCAGCAATCGTATCTGCGCACCAAGGCCCGCAACTACAAAGAATATTGGAAGACCATGGAGCTGATGGCCAACTCGTCCAACAACACCATTTATGCCGACGCCGATGGTACGATCGCCTATTTCCACGGCAACTACATCCCCCGCCGCGATACACGCTTCGATTGGAAGAAGCCCGTCGATGGCAGCATCGAAGCGACGGAGTGGAAGGGGCTGCACACCGTAGAGGAATCGCCGCATCTGCTGAACCCCAAAAGCGGCTGGCTCTTCAACGTGAACAACTGGCCGTGGGCCGGCGCAGGCGAAAGCAGCTTGAAGCAGTCGGACTTCCCCGCCTATGTCGACAACGGCGTGGAATCGGCGCGCGGCCTGCATGCCATCCGCGTGCTCGATGGCAAGCCCGCCTTCACGCTGGAATCATTGCTCGCCGCAGCCTTCGATACCTATCTGCCGTGGTTCGATAAGCCGCTGCCCGCACTGTTCCGCGCTTATGATCAAACGCCCAATCCGAAGCTAGCCCAGCAGATCGAACTGCTGCGCAACTGGGACCACCGCTGGGCCGTCGATTCCATTCCTACCTCGCTGGCCGTCTTCTGGGCCACTGAGATGCAACGCAAAGTAACCGAGCCGGCCGGTGCCGCCGAAATGCCCGCCAGTTTCCTGCTCGATTCACTCGCCGCCGCATCGCAGCGGCTTCAAAACGACTTCGGAAAATGGCAAACGCCATGGGGCGAGATCAACCGCTTCCAACGCCTAACGGGCGACATCGTGCAGACCTTCAACGACGCAGGCGCCAGCATCCCCGTCGGCTTTCCATCGGCCGTGTGGGGTTCGCTGGCATCGTTCGGCGCCAGGCCATATCCAGGCACAAAGAAGTGGTACGGCACCAGCGGCAACAGCTTCGTAGCAGTAGTCGAGTTCGGCAAAAAGGTCCGCGCCGTGGCCGTCACCGCAGGCGGCGAGAGCGGCGATCCGAAATCCCCGCACTTCAACGATCAAGCCAATCGTTACAGCACCGGCAACCTGCGCGAAGTATTCTTCTATCGCGACCAGGTGGACGCCCACACCGAACGCCGCTACAAGCCCTGACGTACACCTAGGGCAGAGTGGCACTCTGCGGGCGAGTGGCACTCGCCCAGACCAACTAACTCCGCATTCAACCCCAGCTGGAAATCCTCGTCCGAAAAATTATCGAACACATCTGGAGGTCGATGATCGCTCAGCACCACTCTCATTTGCCACTACTGGAACCGTAGTAACCCGCACAACAACATCCGTCCCACCCGCCCCCCAATCCCCGCCCATGCTACCCTAACTCAGGAACCGCCAACATGAGCTCATCTCGCCCATCCCGCAGCTCCCTACCGCTCATCGCCTTCTTCGCCGCCTCCCTCGCCGCCATGGCCTGGCTTGGCTATCGTGTCATCTCGGAAGACGAACTAGTCCAAGCCCAGCGCTCCCAAAAAGAACTCGAACAATCCGCCAACCGCCTCGTCGACCTCTCCAACGGCCGCCTCGCCGAACTCAACCAGCAACTCGCCCTCTGGATGGTCAACCCGCCACAAAACGCCCAGCTCGATGACGGCATCCTCGTCATCGAAGACGGCCACACCATCAACGCCTTCCCGCCCACCCGCCTGCTCTACCGGCCCGATCCCCCCGCCGAGCCCGAAGCCCCTGCCCAGCTATTCGCCGCCGCCGAAGCCCTCGAATTTCGACGCCAGTTCGACCCCGCGGCCGACGCCTACAAAGCCCTTGCCGATAGCAAAAGCCCGCCCATCCGTGCCGGCGCACTGTTACGTCTCGTCCGTACCTACCGCAAGGCCAGCCGCAAGCCTGAAGCCATCGCCGCATGCGAACAACTCTCCAACATCACCGCCGCAGGCTTCTCCGGCCTCCCCGCCGGCCTCCTCGCCGCCCACGCCCTCTCCGAACTGCGCGGCACCGCCGCCGACAACCAGGCCCTGCGCGACGGTCTTCGCGAAGCCCGCTGGACCCTCCCCCGTGGCCCCTTCCTCTTCTATTGGTCAGAAGCCAAACGCCTCGCCGCGGAGACCACCCCCCCGCCCTCGCTCGGCCTCACCGAAGCCGTCTACAACAGCCTCATCCGCTGGCATCGGGAATGGCCCGCCAACGGCATCGAAATTGTCCGCGCCCAAAATCATCCCTACCTCGTCCTCTGGAACCTTGGCCCCTCGCGCAGCGCCATGCTTGTCATGGACCTCGATGCCCTTCTCCGCCAGATCGCCCGCGCCGAATCCACCACCTGGGCCATGACTGACCGCCTCGGCACCGTCCTCGCAGGCCGCCGCGAATCCGCCGCCCCCACACAAACCCGCGTCGCGCTCGATACCGGCCTCCCCTGGACCATCTATACCTCCACTGCCCCCGCGGCTCCCGGCGAAACCGCACTCCGCCGCCTCTTCCAATTCGGCCTCGCCCTCATGCTGCTCCTGCTCGCCCTCGGCAGCTGGTTCACCATCCGCGCCATGCGCCGCGAAATGGAAACCGCCCGCCAGCAATCGGAATTCGTCGCCGCCGTCTCGCACGAATTCCGCACGCCACTGACATCGCTCAAGCACTTACTCGACATGTTACTCCTCGGCCGCGTCACTGATGACGATCGCCGCCAGCAGTATTACAAGGCCCTCTCCGGCGAGACGGCACGCCTCCAACGCCTCGTCGAATCACTACTGAACTTCGGCCGCATGGAAGCAGGCTCCCACAACTACACCCGCGAAAACGTCAACGTCGCCGAACTCGTAAGCTCAACGCTCGACACCTTCGACGCCGTCCACCGAGACCGCATCACCGCCAATGGCCCGCCCACCGCCACGATG
Source organism: uncultured Acidobacteriia bacterium (assembly GCA_903881085.1). GTDB lineage: Bacteria > Acidobacteriota > Terriglobia > Bryobacterales > Bryobacteraceae > CAIRSA01. The sequence goes on along the minus strand of CAIRSA010000126.1, from coordinate 32,513 downwards.
CAAGGCGACCCCGCCGCACTCAGTGCCGCACTGCGCAACTTAGTCGACAACGCCCTCAAATACTCCACCGAAGCAGTAAGTGTAGAATGGGAAAGCTCGGAATCGAAAATCATGATCCAAGTTACCGATCACGGCCCCGGCATTCTCCCTGCCGAACGCAAATCCGTCTTTGATCGCTTCGTCCGCGGCAGCGCCGCCGCCGCAGGCAACGTCAAAGGCACCGGACTCGGCCTCGCCATGGTCCGCTACATCGCCACCGCGCACAACGGTCAGGTCCGCGTAGAAAACGTCCCCACCGGCGGCTGCCGCTTCACCCTCGAATTCCCCACGGTGGGCGAAAAATGAACCGCATCCTCGTCGTCGAAGACGAGCCCGTCATCGCCCTTGGCCTGGTCGACGACCTCTCCCTCGAAGGCTACATCGTCGAACTCGCCCAGGACGGCATCACCGCCTCCCGCCGCGCCCGCGAAGGCGCCTTTGACCTCATTCTGCTTGACGTGTCACTTCCCGGCAAGGATGGGTTCGAGGTCTGCCGCGAAGTCCGCCGCGCCAAAATTACCACCCCGATCGTGATGCTCACAGCCCGCGACCAGGAATCCGACAAAGTCATGGGCTTCGAACTCGGCGCTGACGATTACGTCACCAAACCCTTCGGCTCCCGCGAACTCCGCGCCCGCATTAAAGCCCACCTACGCCGCGCCCATGGCAGCGACGAAGCGTCCGCCGATTGTTACGAATTCGGCGACCTCGAAGCCGACTTCCGCCGCGCCGAACTCCGCAGAGCCGGTAAGCCCGTCGATCTTACTCCCGTAGAATTCAAGTTACTGACTATCTTCGTCCAGGCCCGCGGCCGGGCACTTACTCGCGACTATATCCTCGATAACATCCGTGGCGCGGACGCCATCGCCTCCGCCCGCGTCGTCGATAACCACATCCTTAACCTGCGTAAGAAAATCGAGCCCGACCCCGCCGAACCCCGCTATATAGTTAGCGTCCGCGGCATCGGCTACCGCTTTCAAGGCGAATCCTGACACAATCCAGACAATTCCTCCGCGAAATCCAGTCAATCGGTCTTTATGATCGTGAGTGGAGATTGTCAAATGTCACTTAAGATTCTCGGAATATTCTTCGCCACCCTGCTACTTGCCGCTCCCCAGGCAGAACTGGAAAGCCGCCTCGCCGCCGCTATCCACAAGGAAACCGTATCCGGTGATCTGGAAGGCGCGGCCAAAGACTTCCAATCCATCGCCGCCGATAGCGGGCAGAACCGCGCCATGGCCGTCACAGCGCTGACTCACGCAGCCGCAGCGTTCGAAAAGCTCGGCCGCGCGTCAGAAGCCCAGGCCCTACGCCAGCGCATCACCCGCGACTATGGAAACAGCGCGCCCATCACCGCCCAGTCGCTAACTCGTAGTTCTGCCATGACTGTCGCAGGAGTTCTGGTCCAGCCGCAACCGCGAAACCTCTCCTTTACAGAAGGCGCAACGGGCTCAGTTCCTGAAGGTTGGCTATTGCCCAAGCCGCTCGCCGATGCCGGTTACACCGCGGAGCTCCGCCGCACCGGCTGTGGTACCCAGCCCTCCTGCGCTGTGCTTATCAACCCTCCCAAGCCCGTCGACAACATGTTCGGTATACTCACGCGAACTATCGATGCAGCGCCCTTCCGCGGCAAGATGCTCCGCCTCCGCTCCCGCCTGCGAGTAGAGGCAAAAGCAGCTGGCGATACTGCGCACATGTTTCTCTCCTACCAAAGGCCCAACAAGGAGACAGGTGCTTTAGACACCATGGAGAACCGGCCTGTTGTAACGGCGGCTTGGACCGACGCGGAAATTGTCGCTCCCATCTCTGCCGATGCCCAATCCATCATGCTTGGTGTTATGGCTAAAGGCTCGGGCCGCGTCTGGGTGGAAGGGATGACTTTGGAGATTGTACCTGACGATACCGAGCGTACTACCGTGCCGATGCCATCCACCCAGTCATTCGGTGTCGCCAGGGGCAACTTTCCAGTCAGCGCCGCTGCTGGCAAAACCATAAAGTTCAGCGGCTACATTAAAACGGAGGGCGTAACGCAAGGCTACGCCGGATTGTGGTGGCGCGCGGACATTGGCTACCCGTTTGACAAGGGTTATAAAAGCGGAGCTTTTGACAACATGAAGGACCGTGGCGCCAGAGGAACCGCAACCTGGACGCGCTATGAACTGCAGCTCAATATCCCGAAAGACACGACGAATATCGACTTCGGCATTATCCACCCCGGCAACGGCACGGCCTGGTTTGATTCGCTAGCCGTGGAAATTGACGGTGTCCCCTACCATGACGCTACTGGCAAGTTCGACTTTGATTTTGAAATAGTGAAGGGGTTTTACACTGGCGGAAGTGGCTACGAAATAGGTCTCGATACCACTGTTGCCCACAGCGGCCGATCCAGCCTCAAAAGCCGCCTCATCGCTGCCAATCTGCCAGCGCAGCCATCGCCAATGGTCTCCAAAGTCGGCCTCGCCAACTTCTCGTTCCCGATCACCGACGCCCGCGGCAAACAGGTCCGCTTCAGCGGCTATATCAAAACCCAAAACGTGACAAACGGTTATGCCGGTATGTGGTGGCGTGTTGACGGCGAGCGTGACGGCAAGCGGGTAACCCTGGCCTTCGATAACATGATGTCGCGCAAAATCGGCGGCACCAGCGACTGGCGTCGCTTTGATATCAACCTCCCCGTCGCAGCCGACGCCACCAACATCAACTTCGGCCTGCTCTTGACCGGCCAGGGCACCGCCTGGTTCGATGGCCTCACCATCGATCTCAACGGCGTCCACTACGTCAACAAGAACGCCTTCGACCTCGAATTCCCAGGCACAACCGTCCCCCACGCCTACACCGGCGGCGAAGGCTATCAGGTGGAGATCGACCGCACCATGTCTATCAACAAAGGCGGACGCAGCCTCCGCATGAGCACTTCAAACCCGCTTCAGTAAATTACGTCACCACAAGAACCCTACGTTTGTTCGTGGGGTTCTTGCCTGCAATGAACGCTAGTCTCCACGCTTCCTGCCCTTTTCAGTGTAAAATCGAAATTCCCGCCTACGTCTCGGCAACCAACAACCAACACGTATTTGGTCTTCTGAAAATATCCAAGGAGAAAGGTTCTTTACAGATGAAGCTGTTGATCTGCATTCCATTGCTTAGCGGTCTGCTGCTGGCTGAAGAAAACGTTGACCTCGCCGTGGTCAACCGCATCAAGGCGGAGGCGTTCCAAAACTCGCAGGCGATGGAACACGTGGCGTACCTCACCGACGTGTACGGGCCGCGCCTAACAAACTCGCCGGGCAATCGAGCCGCCGCGGAATGGGCCATGAAGCAGTTGAAGTCGTGGGGCCTTGTGAATGTCCATCTGGAAAAATGGGGGCCGTTCGGCACCAGTTGGCGCTTAAAACATTTTGCCGGTCATTTGTTGGAGCCGCAATATCAGCCACTGATCGGCATGCCTCTGGCCTGGACTCCGGGCACGGGCGGTGTGGTGAAAGGCGAGCCGGTGATGGCCGTGATCGCTGCCGAATCTGACTTCGAAAAGTACAAGGGCAAGCTGCGCGGCAAGATCGTGCTGCTGATGGAGACGCGCGCACTGGAAGCGCAGTTCATGCCGCTCGGCCATCGCTGGACCGATGAAGAGATCGAAGCACGCAACACAATTCCTGACGTTGCACGCATGTCCTCGCGGCCTCGCCCTCCCGCCGGTGCGCCCGAGTTCCGTAACAAGCGCAATCAGTTCCTGAAAGACGAAGGCGCGCTTGTGGTCCTGCAGTACGGCACGCCTGGCGATGGAGGCACCATCTTTGTTGTGGCCGGCGGCTCGCGTGACGCAAAGGACCCCGTGCCTCCGCCGACCGTCGCTCTGACGCCCGAACACTACAACCGCATCGCCCGCCTCGTAACGCGCAAGATTCCCGTGAAGCTCGAATTTGAAATCGACGCCGAGTTTCTAAAGGAAGGCGAAGAGTCCTACAACATCATCGCCGAGATTCCCGGCACATCGAAGAAGGACGAGATCGTCATGCTCGGCGGGCACTTCGATTCGTGGCACGGCGGCACCGGCGCAACCGATAACGCCGCGGGAAGTTCCGTCGCCATGGAAGCCGTGCGTATTCTGACGAAGTTGAAACTGCCCATGGACCGCACAGTGCGCATCGCGCTGTGGAACGGCGAAGAGCAGGGCTTGCTCGGCTCGAAAGCCTACGTGCAGGAGCATTTCGCCAATCGCGAATCGATGATGGAGGGTTCGGAGTACAAGAAGCTTTCCGTCTACTTCAACACAGACAACGGCACGGGAAAATATCGCGGCATCAACGCCGGTGGTAACGACATGGTGAAGCCCATCTTCAAGGCGTGGCTAGAACCGTTTCACGATCTGGAAGCCAAGGCCGTGATCGGCACCACGGCACTGCCGACGCGCCAGCCGGGCGGCACGGACCACACTTCATTCACATGGATCGGCCTGCCGGGCTTCGGATTCCTGCAGGATTCGATTGAGTACGCAACGCGCACCCACCACTCCAACATGGACGTGTATGACCGCATTCAGGCGGGCGACATGATGCAGATGTCGGCCATCATGGCGAGCTTCGTGTACAACTCGGCCACGAGACCGGAGATGATTCCGCGCATGCCAAAACCGGCACCGCAGAAGCAAGAACGATAGCGGTGGGCGCTTTTTGCTTGACTTGTTAACAAGTCCGGGTTAGCATTTCCTGTACCCCTAGAAACGGGCCTCAACGACCAGCGGCGCGTTTCGAACTTCCGGGGGGCTCCTGGACAAGAGCCTCGCACTACTAGCGCCGCCCCGCCTTCCTGCGCCGCTTACCCCCAAACCACCTTTCGTTGTTTCAACCAGCACCGCAGGAGATAGCAGGATGTCCATATCCCCAAAACAGTCCGAGAGCCTATTGGAAAAAGGCTTTTCGCGCCGCCATCTGGGCCGCATTTCGAGCCTTTTGACCGCAGCGGCAGCGCTGCCGTTTTATAACGAATTTACGATGGCCCAAGAGGTCGAAGACCGCATGAACCGCCGCTCCGGCGGGATGCGCCGGCCGATGGACCCGGATGCAGTGCGCATCACGTCCAATGAGAATCCGCTCGGCCCGTGCAAGGAAGGCCTGGAAGCGATTTACAAAGTCGCGCCGCTCGGCGGAAGATATTCGCCGACGGGCGAAGCCGCCGACTTTACCGCCATGGTGGCGCAGACGGAAGGCGTGAAGCCGGACTATGTGTTCGCCTCGGCCGGATCGAGCCCGGTGTTGACCGCATCGGCCTGCGCCTACACCTCACCCACCCGCAGTTGGACGATGGCCAACCCTGGCTACGGAGGCGGCGCGCCGGCTTACATCGGATCGAAGGTGGTTCGCGTGGCGTTGCGCTCCGACTATTCGCACGATGCGGAAGCGATGATCAAGGCGGACCCGAATGCCGGCGCTTACTACATCTGCAATCCGAACAACCCTACCGGCACCGTGACCGCACGCAAGGAAATTAAGTACCTGCTGGCCCACAAGCCGAAGGATGCGGTGGTGGTGGTGGACGAAGCCTACATCCACTTCTCTGACAGTGCTCAGACCTGCACCGATCTGGTGGCGCAGGATAAGGATGTCGTTGTGCTGCGCACCTTCTCGAAGGCGTACGGCATGGCCGGCATCCGCGCCGGTTGCGCCATTGGCCGTCCTGACCTGCTGGCAAAGCTGCGGCCGTTTGGCAGCAACGGCATGTTGCCGATCACGGGTATGGCTTGCGCCGCGGCCAGCCTGCGCGTAAAAGGTCTGGTGGAAGAGCGCCGGGCGATCAACAAGAAGATCCGCGAGGATGTGTTCGCCTTCCTCAGCAAGAAGAAGATCGACTTCATCCCGTCGGAAACCAACTGCTTCATGCTGACGGTCAAAGGTATGACCGGCCAGCAAGTGAATGAAGCCATGGGCAAGCACAAGGTCTACATCGGCCGCACGTGGCCCATCTGGCCGGAGCGCGTCCGTGTATCGGTTGGTACGGCGGAAGAGATGGCGAAGTTTAAGATGGCGTTTGAGAAGGTTTTGAACGCGTAGAAATTAATTGGGGTCAGAGGTGTCAGAGGTCTCTGACCCCAATTAAATAAATTAGTTGGTGATGTCGTGCGTGGTGCTTTCCTCGCGGATGGGGAGGTACTTCGCATACCATGCCTTCTGAGCGGGGCTGTCTACGTATTCCTTGAAGGACTTTTCGTCTTTGAATTCCATGACGAATGCGTTTTTGTAGCCTGCGCCCTGGACCTTGAGCGTCTTGATCCAGATGTTTTTGATGCCGGGATACGTTGCGGCAACGGTCTCAACGCCCTCGACCGCAGCCTTTATCTCTTCAGGCTTGGCGCTTTCCTTCCACTTCACGGTGACGACGTGCACAATCGTCTTTGGTTTGCCAAATTTGTTGGCGGCGAATGCAGAGAGCATTGCCACTGCCACTAAGGCCAGAATCGTTTTCTTCATAAATCTTAAGCTCCTTTTTTTAATCCACTCCAAAGCTCACTGATGATGATGGAATTCTCCGGGTTGTTCACCATGTACTTCATGTGAGCATTGCCAATCAGGGTAGCCAGGTCTTCGGGCAACAGGGGCCGCAGCGCAGCAACATCCTGGGCTGTGTTGTACGCTACACCTGCAATCGAATACGTGTAGTGCAGGTTCGACTCGTTCACATCGGTCACCATGGCTTCGCCCATGCGGCCGCGTTGAGCGACGGCGAGACGCCGCCGCTTTTCGCGTTCGTTTGGATCGCGACGCACTCGAAATAAAATTGCAACGCCCGCCGCCAACAGAAATACGGAAAAGCCGGCGAGCAAGACTAACTGCAGGTTCATTTAGTCGGTTCGAATACCTTTGCCCAGTCTTTCATGAACTGTTCGAGACCTTTGTCGGTCAGGGGATGGTTGAACAACATATCGAGAGTCTTGAACGGCATGGTGCCGATGTGAGCTCCCGCCAGGGCGCAATCGATTACATGAGGCGGAGTGCGTAGCGATGCGGCCAGCACTTGCGTTTTAAAGTTGTAGTTCTTGTAGATGGTGCAGATCTGACGGATCAGATCGACTCCGTTGCCACCCATGTCGTCAATGCGGCCGACGAACGGGCTGATGATGTAAGCGCCCGCTTTGGCGGCGAGCAAGGCCTGGCCGGCGGAGAAGCACAACGTGACGTTGAGGCGGATGCCTTCCTTGCTCAGCGTGGAACAAGCGATGATGCCATCGCGCGTGAGAGGCACTTTCACGACAACGTTTTTGTGGATCTTGGCCAGCTTGCGGCCTTCCGGGATCATATCTTCTGCTTTGGTGGAGACCACCTCAGCGCTGATATCGCCATCAATGATCTCGCAGATCGCCGCGATCTGGTCCTCAATCTTTTTACCTTCCTTCGCGATTAACGAAGGGTTGGTAGTGACGCCGTCCACAATTCCCCATTGGGCGGCTTTTTTCAGTTCGTCGAGATTACCGGTATCAAGAAAGATTTTCATTTTTCACTCGATTCTCTAGAGTCGCTACACCTTCTATATGTACCTTGACGGTATCGCCAGCTACGATCGGTCCGACGCCTGAAGGGGTTCCGGTGGCGATCAGGTCGCCCGGCTCCAGGGTCATAAATCTTGTGACAAAAGCGAGTATAGCACCGGGATCGAAGATCATATCCGTGACCGGCGCATCCTGCTTCACTTCGCCATTGACGAACGTCTGCACGCGCAGGGAGTTGAAATCCACTTCCGTGGCGGGGACAATCCACGGGCCGGTGGGGCAGAAGGTGTCGAAACCTTTGCCGCGCGTCCACTGGCCATCTTTCTTTTGCAGGTCGCGGGCGGTTACGTCGTTGACGCAGGTGTAGCCCCACACATAACGGTGCCAGTCGGACGCTGCGATGTTGCGCGCGCTGCGGCCGATGATGAGGCCGAGTTCGCCTTCGAAGCTGACCAACTGCGAGATGGAGGGGGCGATGATGTCGTCGCCACTGGCAATCAACGACGAAACCGGCTTCATAAAGATGAGCGGCTCGGCGGGGACTGCATTGCCCAGTTCCTTGGCGTGGTCAGAATAGTTGCGCCCGACGCAGACGATCTTCGAAGGCCATACCGCCGGTAGCAAGCGCACATCTGCGACCGCATGTTCGGCGATGCCTTCGGTGTCCCAGGCAGCTTCGGTTTCGATGACGCTATCGCCATCGAGCACTCCGTAGCGGGAAAGCGGGGAGCTGTCTGGAGTTGTGGGTTCCGCGTTGCGGTTCAGTGAGAAGCGAATGTGTTTGGTCATGGGGCTGTTATCTCCACTACATTGGACCGGGGGCTTTCGTTGCCTGCCTGATCCACAGCGGTAATCACATACTTGTATGCGATGCCGGACTTGATGGTGCGATCGCTATAGGCCGGCGCCTCTACGCCGTCAGCGATCTTTTCGAAGTCTGCCGTGCCTGCGGCGCGGAAGATGCGGTAGTTCTTGAAGTCGGATTCGGTGTTGCGATCCCAGTTGAGTTCGATGGTCGCGGTGCCGGTGATGGCGGATGCGCCGGTGGGCGCCGCGGGCGGGAACGTATCGGCCGGTGTGATCTTGACAGGGGCTGAGATGTCGCTTTCGGCTTCGCGTTCGCCGGTCTTGCGCAGGGCCTGCACACTGTAGACGTACTCCTTGCCGTACTGCGTGTCCTTATCGAGGTATTCGGGCTTGTCGGACTTCGCAAGCTCATCGTTGCCGCGGAAGATGCGGAATCTGGTGGCGTCTGGAGCGGTCCAGGTGAGGTGGACTCCATCGGGCGTCGATTCCGGTTTGACCGCCGCGGGCATGGCGACTGGCGCGACAATGGGCAGGATCAGGATATTGGACCACTGCGATTTGCGGCCCTTGTGATTGATGAGACGGGCAACGATGATGACTTCTTTGTTCTGCCATGCGGCTATGGATTCTTCCACGTGGACCTCGCCTGGCTTCAGGCGGTCTGTCTTGAGAAGCCGCGCGGATGTGGCCCAGGAATCAATGTTGAAGGAGGGAGCATCGTTGGGGCCGGCACGCAGTTCAACGGATTCCACAGAGACTACGGGCAGGCCTTCGGTGGTCTTGGGAGGGATGGTGAACTCCACGATCATTTTGCTGCCGCGCTGTATGGCGGTGAGGTCTGTGATCTGGAGCGGCATGTTGAGCGCGGGAGGCAAAGGATCGCCAACGTAGCCACAGCCCGAGAGCACGAGCGTGGCGGCGAAGAGCGATCCGATGGCAAGGCGCGTCATAGTCGGTTAGAGGATGTAGCGGCTGAGATCCTGATCCTTGACGATGGCCGCCAGTTGCTTTTGGACGTAAGCGCGATCGATACGAACGTTTTTCTTTTTCAGATCGGGGCCATCGAACGAGATCTCTTCGAGCAGCTTTTCCATGATGGTGTGCAAGCGGCGCGCGCCAATGTTTTCGGCCTGTTCATTGACCTTGGCAGCGTAGCGTGAGATCTCTTCGAGCGAGTCTTCCGTGAACGTGAGCTTGATGCCTTCGGTGTCCATGAGCGCCATGTACTGCTTGATCAGCGCGTTTTTGGGCTCTTTCAGGATGCGGATGAAATCGCCTTCGGTGAGCGACTTGAGTTCCACGCGAATGGGGAAACGGCCCTGGAGTTCGGGGATCATGTCGCTGGGCTTCGAGACGTGGAACGCGCCGGCGGCGATGAAGAGAATGTGATCGGTCCGGACGAAACCGTAGCGGGTGTTGACTGTGGTGCCTTCGACGATGGGCAGGATGTCGCGCTGGACTCCTTCGCGGCTGACATCGGGTCCGTGGCCGCCTTCGCGTCCGGCGATCTTATCGATTTCATCGAGGAAGATGATGCCGTTCTTTTCCACGCGCTCGGTGGCAACGCGGGTGACCTGATCCATGTCGATGAGCTTCTGCTCCTCTTCCTGGATGAGGTATTCCATGGCCTCGCCGACCTTCATTTTGCGCTTGCGGGTGCGTTGGCCGAACAGGGAGGGGAGGATCTCTTTGATATCCATGCCCATCTCTTCAAACGGCGCGTTGGTGGCGAATTCGATGGCGGGGCCACGCTCTTTGACGTCGATTTCGACGGACTTGTCGTCGAGTTTGCCGTCACGGAGCTTTTCGCGCAGCTTTTCGCGGGTGCGCTCGATGGACTCGGTGGCTTCAGGCGGCACCGGCATGAGCAGGTCGAGCAGTTTTTCTTCGGCGTTCTTTTCGGCGCGGTCGGCGACTTCATCGAGGCGCTCTTCGCGCACCATGTCGATGGAGATTTCGACCAGATCGCGGATCATGCTTTCGACGTCGCGGCCGACGTAGCCGACTTCAGTGAACTTGCTGGCTTCCACTTTGAGGAAGGGCGAGTTGGCGAGGCGGGCGAGGCGGCGGGCGATTTCGGTTTTGCCGACGCCGGTGGGGCCGATCATGAGGATGTTTTTGGGCATGACATCCTCGGCCATTTCGGGCTCGAGCTTCTGGCGGCGGACGCGGTTGCGGAGGGCGATGGCGACGGCGCGCTTGGCGTCGGCCTGGCCGATTACGTATTTGTCGAGTTCGCGGACGATTTCGCGGGGCGTGAGTTCGTCAAGCAGCGGAGTCTCTTCGTTGGGTTGCGTGGGGAGGTAGATGACCATTAGCCGAGCTCCTCAAACGTGAGATTCAGGTTGGTGTAGATGCAGATTTTGCCGGCGATTTCCATGGATTTTTCGACGATTTCGCGGGCCGAGAGCTTGGTGTTTTCGTAGAGGGCGGTGGCCGCGGCTTTGGCGAACGGCCCGCCGGAGCCGATGGCGGCGACGTTTTCATCGGGCTCGATGACATCGCCGTTGCCGCTGAGGATGTAGGTCTTCTCCATGTCCGCGACGAGAAGGAGCGCTTCGAGATGGCGCAGGACCTTGTCGGTGCGCCAATCCTTGGCCAGTTCGACCGCGCTGCGATCGATCTTGCCGGAGTGCTGTTCGAGCTTGGCTTCGAAGCGGGCGAACAGGCTGAAGGCGTCGGCGGTGGAGCCGGCAAAGCCGGCCGCCACCTTATTGTTATAGAGCCGCCGGAGTTTCTTTGCGGAAGATTTCAGGACTTCCTGGCCGAAGGTGACTTGACCGTCGGCCGCCATGACGACCTTGCCATTGCGGCGGACGCAAAGGACGGTCGTCGATCGAATTTTCTGTGTCATTAGTTACCGCGTTTGTGGTTGAGATTCTATTTTAGCGCACTGTTTTGGGTGCGGGGGTGGTTTGGGTTCGTTTTTGGAGCGGGAAGTAGTTTAGGGATCAATGTGTTGGAGGCGATTTTTGGGTTCGTTCTGCAATTTAGCTATTTGGCGGAGGGCGAATTGCATATTCAGGGAAGCGGCGCGTTCGATTTCGCGGAACCTGATTCGGATGCCTTCGCGGTTTAGAAGTGGCATTAGATAGGGGGGAATTACCGAGGGCGGTTCCTCCGCACACGGTTTCTTTTCGGTAAAGGCTTCACTGAGCATGGCGAAGAAAGCATTGTGAAGGAGACTGGCGAGTTTCTTGACGCGTAGCAAGCGCCATTGATTGCGGGCTATGATGTCGACCACGGCGGCCTCTTCGGCGTTTTCCGGCTGATAGTAGGCGACCCTGGATTTATAGTGCTGTGCGAAGGAGATGCGATGGTGCATGAATGTTCGTAGGTAGTGTTCAGCTTTTGTCATGTCCGTGGTATAGCATTGCGGGTCAAGGAAAACGGGGGTGGGTTTTTGGAGGTGATTGATTTTGGGGGAGATTCAGTTGGGGAGAGGCGGTGATTGAAGAACATTGGCCACGGATCCACACGGATGGACACGGATAAAAACGGCTGATTCTTTTAGGCGGGCGGCCGGGGCGTCAGAAAGGGGGTTGTTGTATTTGGAGGAGTGCTTCATTTTCATAGGTCTCGTCCAATACTATTTTGTCCAAATCGGGCACACGTTATGATGGGGCACCAATTTGCGAGCAATAGTGAGGTCAATGCTGGCACGCTTTGTCGAAACACTCAGGGGACACAAAGATGAAAGTTTGGTCAGATCTCCCCTGAGTGCCAGTTGCTTTGAAGTCGAGTACGCTGATTGGCGGAGCTTGGCCAATGTGAAGAATGCGTATGACCAGATCGATGCAAGGAAGGTGAGGTATGGCGATTAGACCTATCAAAAGCGCCGACGACCACGAAGCAGCGTTGCGTGAAATTGAGCGGCTGTGGGGAGCGGCGGAGGGTAGCGCGGACGGCGATACTCGGGATGTCTTGTTGGCGTTGGTGGACACTTACGAAAGCGCCCATCATGCTAGTGATCTACCGGACCCGATTTCCGCGATCCGATTTCGGCTGGAGCAGGCTGGGCTGTCACTTTGCAAATTATCTGGCGTAAAAGTTTGCACGCTATTTGGCGTACCGGCCAGGCGGCACGCCAAGGACCGGGCACGCCCCGAACTGGGCGTTGCGTAAACCCGTCGCCATTCCCGACCGTAACGCAATACAATTTCGCAACGCTAAAACCCAGCAAATCGGGCCGAAGGCCCGTCGTTGCGATATCGAACGTTGCCGCAACCCAACGTGAAAGCGTTGCGGCGGCAAATCGGGAGCCGAAACTCTTTCCGAGTTGCCGACGATCCATTCAGTGGTACAGGTAAACACTACGACCTCAGGGAGGAGCTACGGGTTCCTTTGGCATCATCCGTAGGCGTGTCGCCGGCACTCGTCACGAGATCTAACAGCCTAAAGTAGTAGAGATGGTCATCGTTCAACAACCGCGCTAGAATGAAAATATGTTGGTACACACAGGGCGAACCATCCACGTCGTTCCCACCGAACAGGGAGCGTGGACCGTCGTTGACCTTAATCGCCACGGATGGAGCTTTCCATCGAAGGCTGCTGCCTTGGCGAACGCGAAATCTATTGCCGCCGCAAACCAACCAAGCCAAGTCGTGCTATTCAGCACGACTGGAAATACGGAAACCGTCGCGCATTACCAACTACCGCAATACCAGATACCTCAAGCAACTGGCCAAGGAGACAACACCTCACTGTTCGACACCGCCGTAAAGGCTCTCGTTATCACCGGCCTTGTGGCGGCCGGAGTGGCCGTTCTGCATGACCTCGTGGAGGCGGTAGAGCGCGATTTGAAAAAGGAGTCAGCGCGATCTAAATCGAGCCAAAAGCGCAAACGCCGACTCCAGGTAGCCTGACGCACGGAACAGATGGGTCGACGGCGTGGGGTAGCACCAAACAACCGAACAGTCTTTATCAATTGCCCTTTTGATCCCACATACCGGAGAATTTTCGATGCCATCGTCTTTTCGGTTTGTGGGTTAGGCTTTGAACCTCGTTGTGCGCTCGATCAAGACAGCGGCACTGAAGAACGGCTTACCAAGATCCTCAACCTGATTGAATCGTGTACTTTTTGTATTCACGATCTCTCCTACATGAAGATTGATCCCAGGACCCGCCTGCCCCGCCACAACATGCCCTTTGAACTGGGCCTGTTCCTTGGGTACGAGTTTGCAAGTCGGACGCAGAAGAGCTGCCTGATCCTCGACAAGGAAGGCTATCGATACCGGAAGTCCCTATCCGATCTCAGTGGCAGGGATGTGCGCGCTCACAAAGGATTACCATCGCAAGCGATCACAGCCGTCCGCGATTGGTTGGTAACCGAATCCGGCCGCGATGACGCTCCGGGCGGAGATTCCATGGTTCAGCAGTATCGCCGGTTCAGGAGACAGTTGCCAGCGCTGTGCAGGAGAACCAAGCGGAGGGCGTCCGAACTGACGTTCTGGGATTACCGGGGTATGGTGATTGCTTGGCTCAAGAACGATGCGTGAGCCCTAAATGCTAATGGTCCACTCCGTCTAGTAGCTGCCATTAAATGAACGGCGCCTCCATTTCCTCCTGCCTAGTCGCGCAGCGTTTACCGATCTGCCGCTTTGGCCGGATCACGCGCGACTCGGAGAATGGGGTCTCCCGCGTCCGCCACATTTCGACGCATGTACAGATAGCCGACGATCCAACCGGAGACGCGCTACACTTTCCACGTCGCCGTTTGGGGCTGTTAAACCAATCTCTCCGAGTCCGCTCCGAGCCGACAAAATCCGAACGCCCGGGCTGAAATCCCTCACCCCCTGAATGGCGTATTGGACGCTTTGATTGGAATGCTGGTGTATCCGTAGCCATTCAAGAGCATCCGGACGCTTTCGACGTTCATCAACTTGGCCGCCCCGGGACCTACCGTGACGTGGCTGATGGGCAATTGAGGCGGAGCCGCGGCCGGCGCGGGCAACGGCGGCTGGGCAATGTCCCGCAGCCGGTAGTATGGGACGAGCATGGTGTCGCGCACGCGGAAGCGCGGCTTAATCAGGCATTGCGGATTGGGAGTGAAGATGAGACGCCATTCGGATTCTGCCTCGAAATCGGGGTTCTTGAAAGTTGGGATGAAGAACTGGATGGCATCGGCGGCGCGCTGTGCGCAGAGGACGGGGTCGAGGTGCTGGTTCCAGCTATTGTTAATTGCTGCATCAACGATCCGGCGCTGAGTTTCGGCTTTATAGAAGACTTTCCAGAAGCGCATGAGGCCATGGGAACAATCCGCGCCGGCCCATGGCGCAAAGCCGGCGGAGTCGAACTGGAGACTGACGCCTGCGCCGTTAGCGCCGTAGCCACGCCACTGGCTTAGCAGGTTATCGTGCTGGCAGAAACAGCAGATGTAGACGCTTTCGTTCGAGGGGCGGCGAAGAAGGGCTTCGAGTTGGTTGAGATATTCACTCTTCTTCGCGTCAGCGGCGGAACTGGCGAGCGCGGCGGCAATGGCCTGCGCGGCCACATGGTCACCATGCCGCATTTCTTCTTCGTCGTTCAGGTAAAGCGTGTGGGTGAGCCAAAGATCGCTATTCTCGATAATGCCAAGGAGTCCTTGCAGACTCGTATAGTGATAAAGCTCTTTACCGGGGCTGAGAATGAGGTCGGGGCCTGCATAGGAACCGACCGAACTGAGGAATACCTTTAACGCGTCCATGTCGATGGAACCGCGGGGCGCGGGGCGAGGTTTCGCGGGGTCGGGAGCCATTTGGGTTATTGTACACCCTAACGGCGGCGGGTTAGGATTCGATGCTGCAACGGCCGAGGGCGCTATTGGACTTCAATGAG
This sequence comes from uncultured Acidobacteriia bacterium, assembly GCA_903881085.1. Lineage (GTDB taxonomy): Bacteria > Acidobacteriota > Terriglobia > Bryobacterales > Bryobacteraceae > CAIRSA01. The sequence goes on along the minus strand of CAIRSA010000126.1, from coordinate 17,374 downwards.
AATGCCGCTTCGGTGCTTCTCAGGCCTTTGCGGAACGACAAAACACGGCACTTCTACTGCGCTAAACTGTGAAGTAACACTGAGGGGCTGGCCGCCCACATCCGTTGCTCGTAAGAATGGAGAAGCCTCAGAGTGGAGAAACCAAAAATCGAAGACCCTCCCCCGAGTCGTTCGTCTACATGGTTGCGCTGGATCTTGATTGTGGCGGCTCTCGTGGCCGGAGGATCGGTGGCGCTGTGGCCGCCACTGACATTCAAGAACCTGGGTGGCTCGGATTTTGCGTCGCGGTTCTCGACGGTGATGTTCTTTTCGCTGCTGATCGAGAGGACGGTTGAGATCCTCATGACCATCTGGCGGTCGGAAAAGGCCTCGCAGCTCGAAGACCGGGTGCGACGGCAGGTGACAGCGGGTGTCCCGGCGAACGATCCAGCGATGGCAACGGCTCAGGAGGCACTGATCTCATTTAAGGCGGAGACGATGCAATGGACCATACCTGTGGGGTTTGCGCTGGGCCTGCTGGTTGCAGCACTTGGGGTGCGCGTACTTAACCAGTTCGTCGATATGCCGCTGAATACGCCGCAGGAGCAGCGATGGTGGTTCAATATGGGCGATATCGTGTTCACCGGGGCACTGCTGGCCGGAGGAGCCGATCCGATTCACAAGCTTCTGGACCTGTACCGGAAGTTCGTGGAAGCGTCTGCGTCAAAAGCTGCCGGGACGAAGTCTTAGTACGGCGGAATGGAACTATCGAATTCACTTGCCGCTTTGCGCGAGGCGATCGACCGTATGCCGGCGGTGCCGATGGGCAAAGTGCGCGTCTTTCGCAGTCAAACGTCCGACTACAAAAAGATCACTCTTTAGGGGGAAACGGGCCCGTTGGACAGAGGTGCTCTGGTCGCATCACGCGCCACTCGGAAAGAGCGGCTTCCCGTGGGCTCTCGATACGCCAGATAGCGTGCAAACTTTTACGCCAGATAATTTGCAAAGTGACACTGGGCTGACGCCGGCGGCGCTGATGGGAATTATCGGGAACCGGACGCGGGTCTATGAAGTGTTGCGCAGAGGGCGGCCGCTTTCGCTGGCGATGATTGCGCCTGCATGGTGAGTTGGGAATACCGGCTGAGGTCTTGATCCAGCCGACGGGGAAGAGGCGGCCAGAGGCGGCTTAGCCGAATCATACCCTGGGTGCGGGGCTCAATGACTTCTGCGGGGCGTGGCGGAGTTCAGAGCTTGTTCCATGGTATTGAGATGAATCACCAGCGATAAGGGTGAATCCAAAAGCGGCAGGGCGCCAAAGCTTGCGTACCAATTGGCGACTTTCGCGTTTTTCGCGTCAATGGCCAGGACTACGCCGCCGACTTCCTGGGCAACGAGAATGCAGCGGCGGCCTGCGGCGAGCAGGAGTTGACCGCCGAGTCCCTGGCCTTGCATCCGCCGATCGACTGCGAGGCGTGCCAGGCGGAAGCCAGGAATTTCATGCTTTGCGAGCCCCTTCTTTATAAGATCGGGGACGCGGGCGAGGGCGATTGAGGCGGGGGCGAGGGTGTAATAGCCGAAAACGGGATGGTTGTCGAACTCGCCGATTGCGAGAAACGTTTTTGCCCCGCCCGCTTCATGACTTTTGCGGGCGTGGCGGAGGAGGAATTCGTTCAGCGCGCTATCTCCGCAGTCAAAGGACTCGCGGTCATGAGTTTTGGCGACCGGTTCTTCGTGCCATTTCAGCGGGTTCATCTCTGCTTCTTTAGTGATTTTGCAGTGGCTAGCAGCTTTTTGTTTGGCGATGGAGGGTTTTCGAGAAGTTCCAGGACGCGGGGACTGTCGCGGGGGGAGAGTTGGATACGGTCCGCCTGCTCAATGACGTCTTGCGCGGCGCGGAGTGCGTGGCGGACAACGAATTCAGTCAGGTCCGTTTGATTTAGGGCTACTGCGCGCAGAAGGAGCGCTTTGTCCTCAGAACGGATGCGCAGGGACATTCGGCTGTTGTCTTCGACGGCGATTCTGGGCATTGTTCTCGTGTCCTTTCGTCTTGTACGTATTCAACTTGTACACCGTTTACTTCTTTCCGAGAAGCGCCGGCCAATTGAGCACCACCACCGGCGGCGGTGGAGCATGGCGGATACCGTTGGGGAGAGGCGGTGATCGATGAACATTCGCCACGGTTTCACACGGATGGACACGGATGGAAACGATTGGGTTATGGGTTGCTTTTTGACAGTATTCGGATTCCAGTCAAGGAGTATCACCGCATAAGTCTAAATGTAGTGCTTTCGGGGTTGGCGGGGCTGGGGGCCCCGCCGCAGGATGCTTTTTGGGTCAGCCGGGTTAGGCGGTTGCGTCGTTGTTATTGTTGTTGGGATCGGGGGGATTGGGATCCAGTACGGCCTGAGTGTCAGGATCTGGTTGGGGAGTGGGACGGTCGGCTCTTCCTTTCACGATGAGGGTGGCGCCGTTTATGTGGGCTTGGTCGCAGGTGACCGTGAGCGGAATGGGAATGCCCATGGTCAAGCTAAGGACGCAATAGTTACCGGGGGCGGCGGACTGTACAGTAAACACCAAATGTTGGCCACCGTCGATGGAAACTTGATGGGCGGGTTTGGGCGAGAGGATAGCGACGGTGTGTGCGGGGAAGACGAGGTTGGCCTGGCCGCCCACACCTATAAAAGTGATCGTATCGCCTGGTTTGATTGCAATGTGAATTCCACCGACTGGGGCGGTATCCTTGTGCATTGACGGTGGTCCGGTTTTGATCAGGATATTTGTATTCATCGTGTTCTCCTTCATTTGCGTTTACTTGCCAGAGCCTGGAAGCGGGGATCCGTGCGCAGCTTCGCAAGATCCGGACTCTGGTCCAGCAATTGTATCTGAAATCCGGCGTCGAGTGCTTTACCGATGTAAATTAACGCTTCGTCGCGCATTCCGAGGAGTTCGTACGCTTCGGCTGCATTGCTCAATATGGAAGGGTTTTCGGGGGCCAATGCGACGGCTTGGCGGATCAGCCGGAGGCTGGCTTCGTTTTCACCGAGAAAGGCGCGATAGCCGGCGAGAGTGGAGAGAAGTGCGGCGTCCTTGGGTGTCTTGATGCGAGATTGTTCGGCCAGTTCAGTGGCCTTTTTGTAGGCGGCGATCGCTTTCTCCTTGCCATTGGGAGACCACTGGTAGGCACCAGCGAGATTACCCCAGGCCGAATAGCGGGAAGGATTCAAGTCGACGGCGATCTGAAAAGTCTTAGCAGCTTCCTCATACTTGCCCTGATAGAAGAGGGCGAGACCGAGGTTTGAGTAGGAGTTTCGATGTTTGGGGTCGATCCGGATGGACTCCTGGAATGCATTGACAGCTTCCGCATTGCGATTCAGGGCCTGATAGACGCTGCCAAGATTGTTGAATGCGGCCGCGTTGTCAGGAGTGAGCGTTACGTTCGATTGAAACTGTTGGGCGGCGAGATCGTTCTTGCCGGTGTGCTGGTAGAAGAGGCCGAGATCATTGCGAAAGCGCCAGTCGTTTGGCTCAAGATCAACAGCCATGCGATACGATTCTTCGGCTTCTTTCATACGGCCCTGGTCTTCGAAGACATAGCCCAAGGCGGCGCGGGCATCGGCGCTGCGCGAGTCTAGTTCGAGGGCGCGCATGAGTTCCTGAAGTGCGATTTCCGTGTTACCAGTGGAACGCGCAATCCGCCCGACAATGACGTGGACGGCAGCCAAATTCGGGTTGAGCTCGAGGGCTTTGGCTCCTTCGGCGGAGGCCTTTTCGAGAAGTTTGGAGTCACGGGACGAGGTGAATTGGAGGAGGAACGCTCGCGCGAGGCCGGCGTGGGCGAGGGCGTTGCGGGGGTCGGCGGCTATCGCCTGTTCAAAGAGTTTCGCAGCCTGGGCGGTGTTGCCGGGTTTGTCGAATCGGGAGAGGAGGGTTTGGGCCTGCTGGTATTCGGTGAGGACGCTGGCTTCTGGCGCGGTGGGAGCGCGCAGGGATTTGCCGGCGGGCGAGACGATGAAGCCTGCGATGACAAGGATTGCTGCGGCGACGCCGATCAACAGCTTGCGGCGGTTGGGCGGCGGGGGTTGTGGTGGGTCGGAAGGCGGTTGGAACGTGGCGAGGGTGGCGGTGGCGGTGGCGTCGTCTTCGATGACGCGTAGGACCATGTCGGCGATGGAGAAGCGTTTGGCGGGGTCGCGTTCGAGGCAACCCTTAATAGCTACTACCCAGTGCTGGTCGAGGTTGGGGACGAGTAGCCGCGGGTCGGGTGCGTCTTCCGAGAGGCACTTCAGGGCGGGGACGAAGGGCGAGTCTCCGCCGAAGGGGCGCTGGCCGGTCATCATTTCATAAATCATGACGCCGATGGCGTAGATATCGGCGGGGAAGGAGGCTTCTTTGCCGGAGAGGACTTCGGGGGCCATGTAGGCGAGGGTGCCGATGACGTTGCCGGTGCCGGTTAGGGAGGCGAGGCTTTCGGTGGGTTGGGCCATGCGGGCGAGGCCAAAATCGGTGACCACGACGCGGAGTTCTCCGTTGGGGCCGGAGCAGAGGTGGACGTTGGAGGGCTTGAGGTCGCGGTGGACGATGCCTTCGCGGTGGGCGGCGCCGACTCCCATGAGGAGCTGGCGCAAGATGGGGTAGGCAGATTCGGGACTTAAAGATATTGATTTCCTTAAGTGCGCCGATAGCGAGGGACCTTCGAGGAGCTCCATGGTGATGTAGCTGACTTCGTTGGGGTCATCGGGGTTGGAGATGCCGAGGTCGAGGGCGTGGCAGACATTGGGGTGATCGATGCGTCGCGAGAGGTTGAATTCGCGGCGGAAGCGTTCGATCATGCCCTTATCGTTGACAATTTCGGAGCGCAGGGTCTTTAATGCGACACGGGTGTTGGTGGCGGTGTCGAGCGCGCAGTACACGTCGCCCATGCCGCCGGAGCCTAGGAGCCTTTCGATGCGGTAACGGTTGGCTACGAGCTGGCCGGTTTGGAGCGAGCGCTGGTGATTGGCGAAGAGGCCTGGGGCGAGCAGGGGTTCTTTGAGGAAGCCGGTTGGGGGCTCGCGCCACTCCATTAATTTGACGAGTTGGGCGGCTTTGCGCGGGCTTTCGAGGCGGAGTTGCTGGATGAGGAGCGAGCGTTCGTCGGAGCCTGGGGCAGCGGCGAGGGCGCGGTCCAGCGCATTCAGTTCATCCGGAGAGAGGCTGGCCAGTTCTACTGGCATTGGCCTGTTATTCCGGCGGACGGAGTCGCTCGGTTCGGTCCCCATTGTATATTTCCGCTTCTCAAGTGAGTATAGCGCGGGAGTTGAATTTGAGGTAGGTGGGTTGGGTTGGCGGTCGCTCTTCCTGGCTGGATATACTCTCAGGCAGGAGTTACTTGTTGGGGCGAATGCCATTCGCCCGCAAATTGCCAATCTACCCACGGAGAGATTATGAATACTGAACAGTTACGGTTGGTGGCTCAAGTGGGGATGCGGTATCCGCGGCGGATTGCTGCTTCGCCCGATGGGAAGCTGCTGGTGACGCATGGCGTGGATTCGGCGGTGTTGTGGGACGTTGCGACCGGCTGTGAGTTGCGACGGGTGCGGACGGAGGGGAAAAGCGAATTCGCTTCGTTTCGGGATGACTCGACTGTTGTGCTGGTGTCGACGCCGTTCGATCCGGGGTTGCGTGCTGTTTATACGGTTTGGGATGTGGTTGGCGGCGCGGTGGCGATGAGCGCACATGACAGGGCGGCGGGATTTAACCTTTCGACGGATGGGAAATATTCGATTACTTCGGACGAGCAAGGATGCTCGGTTTGGAGCGTGCCGGCGGATAGCTCGTCGGACGCGGTGCGGACGTTTGCGGGCGCGGCGAATGGGGCTTGCCACGTGGAAGGCGATGTGGCGCTGATCGGCGGGCGAGCGTTCCGGGTGAGTACAGGGGAGTTGATTGCGGATCTTTCGGCGATGGGCCATAGCTTTGCGTTGGAGGCTGGCGGGGCGCGGGTGTTTGTGAGCGCAACGGGTCCTGCCGTGGTGTGGGATCTTGGGCTCGGGAAGGTGGAGGCTGCCGTGTCGGGAGCGGTGACGGTGCTGCAGCGGTCGGCAGATGGCAGCCTGCTGTTGTTGACTATGTCGAAGGGGCCGGTGGTGTGGGATGTGGCGGCGGCGAAAGCAGTGGCAACGCTGCAGGAGCTGGCGACTGACCATTTGCTGGCGGGGAAACGCTGGGTGGTGGCGATTGACGATGCAACACACGTGACTTTTCTGGCGTGGGATCTGTTGAGCGGCGGAGCGGCTGTGCCGAAATTTCAGAGCCTGGTGTTGGACGTTTACCGGCCATCGATTTCGCCTGATCTGACGGCGTTGTTGACGCGCAGTGGCGAGGGGTTCCGGATTTGGGATCTGCGCAACGGCCGTGCACCACGGGTGTTGAGTGCGGGGTTGAACACAGCCGAGATTGAGGCGGCACGGTTCGCGCCGCCTGCCGTTCAGCTGGAGTTTATTTTGGATGGGAGAGCCGATGGGGCGCTGGTGCGGGCGGCTATAGGGCCGGTTTTCGCGGCGGCGGTCGGGAATCAGGTGGGCGTGTACTCCACGATATCGGGCGAACTACTGAAAACGATTTCAGGGGTGGAAAGCGCGCCGATCCGATCGCTGGCGGCGGACATGACTGGCACATTTCTGGTGAGTGCGGAGACGGATTCGGGCGGAGTGACGTTGTGGGATGTGAACGCGAAGACGGCGACATTGTTGGGGCCGTTTCTATTTGCTCCATGGGGGGAGAACGGTCCGGTTGGGCCGCCGACGGGGCCGGTGCATGCGGCTGTTTCGACTGGCGCGAATCGCGTGGCGACGGTGCATGGGGCGCAGCATGGGCAGTTGGTGCTGTGGGATTTGAAGAGTAAGAAGAAGCTGAATGGGGATATCGATTTTGTTCCATTCGATTGCCTGCCGGTGTTTCTGAACGACAAGCAGCTCTTTTTTGTGGCGCATGAGGAGGACATTGAGCAGGAGACGTTCAGCGGCGTGGTGATGGATAGGAGCGGCAATCGCGTGCACGAGTTTGCGTTGCCATCGAAGATCGGCGCTGTGTCGGGCAGTGGGAATTTTTATGCGGCGGCGCCGGGCGTGGATACGGCGCATCTGAGCTTTTTCGATTTGACGACGGGCGAACTGGCGCGGAAGTCGGTGGCGATTTCGGATGAAGTGACGGGCGTGGCGTATTCGGCGGATGGAAAGTGGGTGGTGACGACATCGTACGAAGGCGTGACGCGGATCTGGGACGCCGCGACGGCGGCGGAGGTCGTCGCGGTGATCGGGTTCATGGATGGGTCGTGGGCGGTGGTGGATCCGCAGGGGCGGTATGACGCGAGCGATCCGAGCGACATTCCGGGGCTGCATTTTGCGGCGGGATTGAGTCCGATACGCATTTCGCAGTTGAAGCAGAGATTCTATACGCCGGGCCTGTTGCAGCGGGCGATGCAAGGGGATCTGATGCCCGATGTGAGCGGGATGCTGCAGACGGTGGCGAACGTGCCGGATGTAAGTTATGGGCTGCCAGTGGACGGCAAGCTGACGGTAACTGTGACCAACCGCGGCGGTGGGTTGGGGCTGGTGGTGGTGAGGGTGAACGGGCGTGAATTTAAGACCTATCAGAGGCCGCCGGGGTTTAGCGCGGATGCGCCGGTGGCGAAGTGGGTGGAGGATTTGAGCAGCGCGTTGACGGCGCCGGACGGGAAGAACACGTTCGAGGTGCTGGCGTTCGATCAGGCGAGTGTGGTTTCGAGCCGGGGATCGATCAGCTTTGTGGACACGACTCCGCCGCCTGCGGTGCAGCCGAGCCTGTTTGCGATTGTGATTGGGTGTTCGGCGTTTGCCAATACGGCAATGAACTTGAAGTTTCCGGCGGTGGATGCGCAGAAGATGGCGGCGGCGCTGGAGGTGTGTGCGAAGCCGGAGTTGTATGCGTCGAAGTCGATTGCCCTGTTTGTTTCAGGAGTGGTTGGGGGACAGATGCCGACGAAGGCGAACATCAGCGCGGCGTTTGAGGCGGTGGTGGGGAAGGCGAAGCCGGGCGATGTGTTTCTGCTGTTTCTGGCCGGGCATGGGATTTCCGCGCCGGGATTGCCGGATTCGTACTACTTTCTGACGAGCGATGCGCGGACATTCGATCTTGGGAACGATCAATCGCTGCTGGATGTTTCGACGGTGAGCGGGGGGGAACTGAAGCAGTGGGGTCTGCGCATACAGGCTTTGAAGCAGGTGATGATCATGGACACGTGCGCGGCGGGGGCGGCTTTCAACAGCCAGGTGCATGTGCCGGCGGCGCGGGCGGTTTCGCCGGATGTGCAGCGGGCTATACTGGCGCTGAAGGACGGGACGGGGTCGTATGTGATCTTCGGGGCGGCGGGGAACAAGCTGAGTTTTGAATCGCCGAAGTTCGGGCATGGGCTGCTGACTTATGCGTTGCTGGAGGGGATGAGTACGGTTTCGGCGCAGGGGCAGTCAGACGTGGCGGTGGGTGACTGGTTCGAGTTTGCGCAGGCGAAGGTGGAGCAGATTGCACCGTCATTGGGCGAGGTGCAGAAGCCGCTGATTTCGGCGCCGAACGGGCAGACGTTTCCTTTGGGCGTTTTGACTGCCGACGAGCGGAAGGCGATTCAGCCGCCGGGTGAGAAGCCGGAGTTGCTGCGGGTGGAGTGTTTGATCGGCGGGACGGTTGTGGACAGGGCGGTGACGAAGGCGATGCGCGACCAGTTCAATGGGATGATGATCCCGATGTCGCAGGGTGGGATGGGACCGGAGGATCCTAAGTTTGTTTATCTGGACTTTTTGTTTGGGGATCTGGCAGGAAGTTATGTCCCGCGGGTGAGTTATTCGTTGGCAGATGGCTCGGCGATGGCTTCGGTTGTGGTGGCTAAGGATGGGGCGGTGGTGTTTTCTGAGAGTGTGACGGCGGCGGTGGGGGATTTGGGTGGCGTGGCGGCGGGGAAGATTATTGGGTTTATGGATGGGATTTAAACATTAATTAACCACGGATACACACGGATGGACACGGATAAAAACATGGAAAAGAGTGTGCGGCGGCTGGCTTTGCTGGCCGGTATTAATCAATATACGGCGGAGGCAGTGCCGGCAATTGATCCACTGCATGGGTGCGTGAATGACGTGACGCTGTTCCGCGACCTGATTACTTCGAAGTTCGGGTTCGCGGCGGCGGATGTGTTGATGCTGACCGATGAGCAGGCGACACGGGCGGCGATTGTCGATGGGTTTAAGACGCATCTGGCAGGGCAGGCGAAGGCGGGCGATGTGGTGGTGTTTTATTATTCGGGGCATGGATCGCAGATTCCTGACCCGCCGCCCTCGACTGTGATTCGCACTTCGATTGTGCCACATGATTCGCGGGATCCCGCGAACAAGGTTTTCGACATCACGATGGATGACCTGAACGAGTTGCTGGATGAGGTGCGGGCAAAGACGAGCAACATCACGGTGATTTGCGATAGCTGTTTTTCGGGGAATCTGGTGCGCGGACGGGTGACGCGGTCGATCGAGGCCGATAAGCGGAAGCAGCCGCATCGGGCGAGGCCGGAGGCGGTGGGGCTGACGGTGAACACGGGGATTGCGTTCATCAGCGGGTGCCAGGCGAATCAATTTTCGTCTGAGGATACGCTTGACGATGGGATGCCTCATGGGGCGATGTCGTTCTTTCTGAATAAGTATCTGCGGCAGAATACGAATGGGGTTACGTGGCGGGATGTGATCGATGCGGTGACGGGGGAAGTGCAGACGCGGTTCCCTCCGCAGACGCCTGAGCTGAAATCCGATGTGGCGAACCACCTGCTGTTTGGCGGCGCGGGGGCTGTGGCGGATCCGTACTTTCTGACTGGTTTTTCCGATGAAGAAAAGATTGCGGTGGTGAGCGCAGGGCTGATTCACGGGCTGACTGTGGGGGCGCAGTTGGATACGTACGCGCCGAATACGCTGGTGTTCACGGGCGCGCCGCTGGGGAGGATTGAGGTCACCGATCTGACGCCTACGAGTGCGCAGGCGACCGTTGTGAGCGGCGGAGGGATTGTGAACGGGTGCCGGTCGATACTGCGGGTTTCGAAGCCGGCGGCTCCTTCGCTGCGGGTGTTCTTCGATCTGGAGGGCGCTGGGCCGGCGATGGCGGGGATCCAGACGAGGGTGACGGCGAATCCGAAGGTGCAGGTGGTGTCGGCGCGGGCGAACTGCGATCTGGCGATCAGGCAGGCGGATGGGAAGATTCTGCTGGAGACGGCGGACCGGAGTGAGTTATCGCCGGGGGTGCCGGCGCATGTGGCGGACGTGGTGGACGGGATAGGGAACGATGTGGAGAATTGGGCGCAGTGGTTTGCTTTGCTGAAGCTGACCGATAGCGGGTTGGATGGGAAGGTGACCGTAGCAATTGCGCTGAATCCGGCGATGTCGAATGCCGATGGAAGTGTGCGGCCGACTACGGATGGGAAGACGTTGGGTCTGACGATTACGGTGACGCATGACTTTAAGGGGCCGATGTTTATCTCGCTGCTTGATCTGTCGGACGATGGGAGCGTGGCGGTGGTGCAGCGGAACGGCGACCGGGATACGGTGCCGGCGGGGATGGAGGCGCCGGCGGTTTTTAAGGTCGGGCTGACTTTGCCGGCGAGGAAGACTGCGGGGTTGGAGGTGTTCAAGGCGTTTGCCACGACCACGCATGTGGATTTATCGGGGCTGGTGCGGGGGGCGATTGTGGATCCGCTGGCGGCGGCGACCCGGGGGGCATCGCCGGTGCCGGATGGGGCTTGGGCTACGGGGCTGGCGCGGGTCCGGGTTAGCGTGGGGGATGTGATAAAGAAGTGAGTTGGGGGCATCGTGAGGTTGATGTATCTAAGGGCGGGGGCGGAGCGAGGATTGTACGGCATCATTCGCGTGGCTCTGACGCTTTGTTCATAAGGCTGTTTCTGAGTTGTTGGCTGATGGGGTGGGTTTTGGGGGAGTATAAGGTGGGGCATGCGCTTTGGTTCGCCGAGCCGGTCCATGGAGCGGTAAATGCACGGCATGTGCCCTTTTTCTGGTTGTGGCTTACCGTATGGTCGTTCGGCGGCGCAGCAGTGGCACGATCCTTGTATCTTTCCTTTTTCGGCAGTCCCGATGTTGTGGTGGTAGCGGATAGGAAGATCCGCTCGTCGGCTGATTTCCTGACGGGAACCAAGGACCGGTCATGGCTGGTAGCGAAGCTGAATGGGCTGCGGGTGCGCATCTACTCGATTGTGTTTGATTATGAAGGGAAGAGAGTGACTTTGGTGCCGCCTTCGCCAGATCTTGAATCTACGCAACGGGTGCTCGATGAGATCACGAACTGCTTTCGCGGCAACGAGGCGGAGCTTGTCAGGCTTGGGCTAACTGAGCCCCCCATTTTTCTGGGCTGACGTCGCATACGTGGCAGGCGAATAGCCAGCGATGGCCGTCCAGGTCTTCTACGCCGTATTGGTATTCGCCGTAGGGAGTTTCGTTCAGCTCCTCGACGATTTTTGCACCGGCGGCCTTGGCGCGCTGGTAGTGTTCGTCTACGTTTTCCACAAATACAGTGAGGGTCTGGGTGTTGGCGCCGGCGATTGCTGGGCTGGTACGGCCGGGGTGGGTGGTGTTAACCATGATCCAGGCGTCGCCGAGGCGGAGTTGTGCGCCTTGGGGTGCATCGGGCGGGCCGTAGCGGTAGTGTTCGACGAACCCGAACGTGTGGGAAAGCCACTGGATGGCTTGGGCTACGTCCTGGTAGGTGAGGTGGGGGAGGAGGATGTTAGCAGGGACGGAGCGGTTGTTGAGCATGGGTCTGTTTTATTTCGAGTGGCGGGCTTCGTTTTGGGCTACGCGCGCTTTCACCAGTTTCTTGACCAGCGCGGCGGGGAGGGGTTTGTCCTGGGGGAACTGGAGGGTTCCTTTGGCGGTGCGGTAGGGGGCTACCTCGTCGGGGAATTGGTCCAGGACGGCGCTGCCCATGGGGAAGAAGCAGCAGTGTTTTTTGAAGGCGGCGTAGCCTACGAGGGCGCCTTTGTAAGCGAAGGCTGGCATGCCGTAGCTGATTTTTTCGGTGGCGTCTTTGGGGGCGGCGGCGCGGATGGTGGCGCGGACCTTTTCGAGGGTCGAGCGGGCGGGCTCGGGGACCTTGGCGAGGTAGGCTTCTACGGCGGAGACCTCTGCGCTCGCAAGCGAGCTGACAGGCGTATCGCCTGTCTTACCCTTTTTAGTCATTGTCGTGGGCCCTTTGTAAGGTCGCGATATCGATTTTGCTCATTTGGAGCATGGCTTGCATTACTGCCTGCGCTTTTTTCGGGTCGGGGCTGCTCATTAGTTGGCCCAGGGCTTTGGGGATGATTTGCCAGCTGAGACCGAACTTGTCTTTGAGCCATCCGCAGCGGCTCTCCTCGCCGCCATCCGCGGTGAGTTTGGTCCACAGGTCATCCACTTCTTCCTGCGTTTCACAATCCACATACAACGAGATGGCTTCGGTGAATTTGTATTTGGGGCCGCCGTTGAGGGCCATGAAGCGCTGGCCTTCGATCTCGAAGATGCCGAGGAAGACTTTGCCTCCATGGCGGTTAAAATTGATGATTTTGGAGTTCTTGAAAGTGGCGCAGTAGTGGTTGATGGCCTCTTCGGCGTTGTCGTTGAACCAGAGGAAGGTAGTGATCTTTTGTATTGATGCCACGGTTTTTCTATTGTACAAATTTGGAATGAGGAACAAACTGCTGGAGGGAGCGTATTCTCCATATATGCAAATGTCACTTGTTCGGGTGTGGCCGGGAGTTGTTGCGGTGGTGCTGCAGTGGTTCTTTTGGCTGGCGCTGCCGCAGTTGGCGCCGGATATGACGGCGATGGGTATGATCGGCGGGATTTTGGGCGGCGGACTGGCGGTGCTGGTTTGGTGGGGGTTTTTCAGCCGCGTGCCGATGATGGAACGGTTGGGCGCGCTGGTGTTGATGCCGATGGTGGCTATTGCGGCGCGGCCTTTTATGGACGCTTCGATTCAGGGTGGCATGATGGGAATGATGTTCTGGTTTATGGTGGTGCCTACGTTTTGCCTGGCGCTGGTGGTGTGGGCGGCGTTGAGGCAGGGGCGAGTGGCGCTAGTTGCGGCTCTTCTGTTGGGGAGCGCGGCGTGGGGCGTGATGCGGACAGATGGGGTGATGGGCGAGGGGAAGGCGCAGTGGGCGTTACGGTGGACGAAGAATCCAGAGCAGAAACTGTTGGTGATGGAGAAGGTGGAGCCGGTGGTGGCAGAGAAGCCTAAAGTGATTGAGGCTCCGACGCCGGTGCGGATGGCTGGGTCGTGGCCGGGGTTTCGCGGGCTGAATCGCGATGACAGGGTAACGGGGGTGCGGATCAGCACGGATTGGACGGCTTCGCCGCCGAAGGAGATGTGGCGGCGGTCGGTGGGTCCGGGGTGGTCTTCGTTTGCGGTGGGCGATGGGCTGATCTATACGCAGGAGCAGCGGGGAGAGTTCGAGGTGGTTTCGTGCTATGACCTGGCGACGGGGAAGCCGGTTTGGACGCACAAGGATGCGGCGCGGTTCTATGAGTCGAATGCCGGCGCGGGGCCGCGCGGGACTCCGGCATTGCATGGCGGGTGGGTTTATACGTTGGGCGCGACGGGTGTGGTGAATGCACTGGATGCGGCGAGCGGGCGGGTTGCGTGGACGCATGATGCGGCGAAGGACACCGGCGCGACGTTGCCTGGGTGGGGGTTTTCCGCGTCGCCGCTGGTGGTGGATGATCTGGTGATTGTGGCGGCTTCAGGGCGGATGGCGGCGTACGATCTGGCGACGGGGGATTTGCGCTGGAAGGATGCGGTGAGTGGGGGGAGTTATAGTTCGCCGCACCTGATGACCATTGGGGGCGTGGAGCAGTTGGTGATGTTGAACATTGCTGGCGCAGCAGGTGTGATGCCGTCGAATGGCGCGGTGCTTTGGAAGCATGAGTGGGCGGGAATGCCGATGCTGCAGCCGGCGTTGACGGCCGATGGCGGAGTGCTGGTTTATACGAACGACATGGCAGGTGGAATGGGTACGCGGCGGCTGGCCGTGGTGCATGGGGAGCAGGGATGGAAGGCGGATGCGGTTTGGACTTCGAATGGGTTGAAGCCATACTTCAATGACATTGTGGTGCAAAACGGGCATGCGTACGGCTTCGACGGGGGGATTCTGGCGTGCATTGAATTGCAGGAGGGGAAGCGGAAGTGGAAGGGCGGGCGGTATGGGCATGGGCAGATGGTGCTGTTGGCGGATCAGGGGTTACTGCTGGTGCTGAGCGAAGAGGGGGAGCTGGCGCTGGTTTCGGCTTCGCCTGAGGAGTTCAAAGAGTTGGGGCGGGTGCGGGCTTTGGAGGGGAAGACGTGGAATCATATGGCGGTGGCGGGGGAGGTGTTGCTGGTGCGGAATGGGGAGGAGATGGTGGCGTTCCGGGTGGGAGGGCGCAGTTGACGAGGCGAGGGTTTTTGGGGTCGGCAGTGGGCGTGATGGCAGCGCAGGCGGCGGCTCCGAAGTGGAATTTGTTGATCATCACGAACGACCAGCATCGGGCCGATTGCCTGGGGTGCTATGGGAATGCGGTTGTGAAGACTCCGGTGCTGGATGGGCTGGCGGCGGAGGGCGTGCGGTTTGAGAATTACTTTGTGCATGCGCCGCAGTGCGTGCCTTCGCGGGTGAGCATGCATACGGGGCGGTATCCGCATACGCACCGCGTGCCCTCGAATGCTTATATGCTGCCGGATTCGGAGCTGACGCTGGCGAAGATTTTAAATGCCGAGGGGTATCGGACAGCCTGTGTGGGCGAGATGCCGTTTGCGCCGCGGTCGTATACGGGCGGGTTTCAGCGGGTGCTGGCGAGCAACCGGGATTACGACAAGTTTCTGGCCGCGCGGGGGCTGAAGTTCCCGGCGGCTGAGGGGCGGTTTCAGGCTGCTCCGGTACCGTGGTCAGAAGAGTTGGACGAGACCGCGTTTTTTGCTGGGAAGGCCCGGGAGTTTATTCGGGCTTCGCGCGAGACGCCCTTCTTTTTGCACATCAATTTCCGGCGGCCGCATCATCCGTTCAATCCGCCTGCTCCTTACGACAAGATGTACATCGGTGCAAAGTTTCCGCCGTCGCATAAGCGCGAGGGGGAGATGGCCGGGAAGCCGGCGGCGCAGCAGGCGGCTCTGGAGAAGAGCGTGGGGTTCGATCTGCGTACGATGTCGGCGGCGGATCTGGACCTGGTGAAAGCCTACTACTACGGCATGATCTCGCTGAACGATAAGTATATCGGCACGGTGCTGGAGGAGCTGCGGGCGGCGGGGGTGGCGGACCGGACGATGGTGGTGTTCAATGCCGATCATGGCGAGATGCTGGGCGACCACGGGCTGTTGTTCAAGGGCTCGTACATGTATGACGGCGTTGTGAAGGTACCGTTTATTGTGCGCGCTCCGGGGAAGATTGCGCCGGGGACGGTGGTGAAGGGGCTGGTGGAAGAGGTGGATTTGCTGCCCACGGTACTCGAGGTATTGGGGGTTAAGACGACGGCGGCGGTGCAGGGGAAGTCGCTGATGGGTGTTGTGAAGAACCCGGCGGCGAGGCACAAGACCGCGGTTTTTGCGGAGTATCCGGCGATCAAGATGGTGCGGACGGCGGAGTGGAAGCTGGTGCACTATGTGAAGTCGCGGCATGGGGAGTTGTATGATTTGAGGCGCGATCCGCATGAATTAACCAATGTTTATGCGGACCCGGCGAATGCAGCGGTGCTGGCTGAGATGTTTGCGCTGCTGGCGGACTGGCAGGCAGGAACGGGGGATCCAGTGCTGGCGCCGGTGCGGGATCCGGAAGAGAAGTAGGCGGATGTATCAGGCCGGCAGTTCGATGCGGTCGAGGGTGAGGGCTATCGAGTTGCCGCCGTCCATCGTGGGAGTGGAGAGGCGGAGGCAGTGTTGGAGGTAGATGATCGAGCGGCCTTGGCGTGGGGCGGCGAGGTTGATTGTGCCGTTGGGATTATCCATTACTACGCCTGAGTAAGTGACCAGGATGTGGTTGAAGCCTACGAAGTCGACGGTAATGGAGTATTCGCTGCTTTCGATTCCAACCGCGGCTGGGGTGAGCTTTTGGCCGGGTTGGACGGCAAGTTGTTGGGATTTGGCTTTGGGTTGTTCGACCGACCAGCCGGTCCAGCCTTTGACTACGAGAGTGACGTGGGCGCTGCGGGGCATGGCTAGGGTAGAGTTTAGCAGAGGTTTGAGGATGCGGCGATTCGTTGTGGTTTCGGGACTGCCTGGAAGCGGCAAGAGCACGCTGGGGGCGCAGCTTGCAGAGGCGCTGGGGCTGCGGTTCCTGGATAAGGACGCGATTTTGGAAAGCTTATTTGAGAGCCGCGGGACTGGCGACGTGGCCTGGCGGCGGGCGCTGAGCCGGGAGAGCGATTTGATTTTTCGGGCGGAGGCGGAGGCGTCGCAGGGGGCGGTGCTGGTGTCGCACTGGCATTTGGCCGGGATGGCAGTGGATTCGGGGACTTCGACGGATTGGATTAGTCCACAGCTGGGTGCGTTGGTGCATGTGCATTGCGTGTGTCCTGTGGAGGTGGCGGCGCATCGGTTTCGGGCGCGCAGGCGACATGCGGGGCATTTGGACGTAGAGCGGTCAGAGGCGGAGGTTGTTGAGAGCTTCGAGAGGGTAGCGCGCTTGGGCAGGTTGGGGGTTGAGCCTTGCGTTGAGGTGGATGCATCGGGGCCGGTTGCGGTGGAGGATTTGGTGCGGAGGATTAAGGAAACACGCGGGCTGTCCCCGGTTTAAAGTAGAAGGCATGCCATATCGGATTTGGGTTGGGGATGCGGCGAGTTCGTTCGAATCGGAGTACATCATTTCATTGCCACATCAGCACCGGCTGGTTTTGCAGCGCGAGGCGCGCAATGCGGCGGAGGTTGAGGCCGTGGTGCGCGGGCATGCGGAGCTGGCGTTGTTTGCGGATGGCCCAGTGGTGGTGCTGATGTGCCGGTTTGGAGAGCGGGATTGGGATGCGGTAGCGGTACCTTGGTTTCCTACTCCGGATGTGCTGACCGCAGCGGGCGAGCGGACTTGGGGGCCGGCGGCGGTGTTGGTGGTTACGCTGGTGCAGGCGGATATCGTTCGGGCGCTGCGTGTGATCGATGTGCCGGAGCGGCTGGCACAGGCTTTCCGGCGTGTGTTGCTGGATTTGGAAGAGGCAACATGGCCGGGGGTGGCGGAGTATCTGGCGTTGGTGCGGGCGTATATCGGGCGGCCGGGGGCGGTGGAGCAGATGCTGCGGCAGGCGCGGATGCGGGTGGTGGACCCCATAAGCGTTTACTTAAGGAGGAACCGTTTTCGCTTTCGTTTGGATTCGGCAAGACTTTTCGCGATCTCCGGCCAATT